>CAZPTG010000160.1:0-5752 GCA_964589355.1 uncultured Spirochaetaceae bacterium | reverse complement strand
TAAAAATAACCTTAAAAGATAAAGAGTTAGACATAAAACTTGTACTAACCTATGGAGTATTTAAATATTGTGATGTAATAAGTAGAAAAGCTGAAGTATTTAACTATGCAAAGAAAAATATTAGTATTGATAGAATCAATTCTCTTCAATTAGATATAGATGATTGCAATTTTGATTTAGTTACTTTTGATGGAGCATGGGCTAGAGAACGACATATAAATCGACGTGAATTAAAACCAGGCATTGTTGTAAATGATTCAAAACTTGGAACCTCAAGTGCACACCATAATCCTTTAATTTATATTTGTGAAAAAAACTGCAATGAATTAAAAGGTAAATGTTATGCAACAAATCTAATTTATAGTGGAAATCACAAAGAAATTGTTGAAGTAAGCCCATATAATCAAACTAGAATTTTAACAGGAATAAATGATTCATCCTTTAAATGGATATTACACCCAAATGAAAGATTTTCAACTCCTGAGGCAATAATTAGCTATAGTGAAAAAGGATTTAGTACATTAAGCAGAAATTTTCACTATTTTGCAAATAATAATATTGTAAGAGGCTTTTGGAAAAATAAAGAAAGACCAATCTTAGTCAATTCATGGGAAGCTTTTTATTTTAACTTTGATGATACACAAGTATTAAATCTTGCAAAAAAAGCAAAAGAAATTGGAGTTGAATTATTCGTATTAGATGATGGTTGGTTTGGAGCTAGAAATGATGATACATCATCCCTTGGTGATTGGGTTGTAAATACTAAAAAACTTAGCCAAGGTCTTGGAAATTTATCAAACAAAATTCATAAAATGAATATGCTTTTTGGTATTTGGGTAGAACCTGAGATGATTAGCAAAAATAGTAATCTATTTGAAGAACATCCTGATTGGGCAATAATTATACCCGAGAGAAAACCTAGTGTTGGAAGAAATCAATTTATACTCGATTTAAGCAGAGATGATGTAATAATTTATCTAGAAAAAGCTCTATCTGATATTTTTACATTTGGTGAAGTTGATTATGTAAAATGGGATTTTAACAGAGTGTTCAGTGATTTATATTCTGCAAATTTAGAGATTGCAAATATGGGTGAATTTTATCATAGATATTATTTAGGCCTTTATAAATTATTAGATCGTTTAATTAGAAAATTCCCAAAAATTCTATTTGAATCTTGCGCTGCAGGAGGGAATAGATTTGATTTAGCAATGCTCTCATTTATGCCTCAAAATTGGACAAGTGATTGTACAGATGTATATGAGAGATTATTTATTCAAGAAGGAACAAGTTTTGGATACCCTCTCAGTGCTATGACAAACCATGTTAGTGCAAGTCCTAATCATCAAACACTTAGAAAAAGTGATATTGAGTCAAGATTCAATGTTGCAGCCATTGGTAATTTAGGATATGAGATAAACTTAAATTCTGCAACAAAAAATGAAATTGAACAAATAAAAGAACAAATAAACTTCTACAAAAGGTTTAGAAAAACTCTACAATTTGGAACCCTTGCTAGAATAGAGACAATGAGTACATCAAAAGATAGGTCTGTTTGGGCTGTTATTAATAATGATAAAAGCGAAATAATAGTATTAGATTTTAGAACAAGAAGTATTCCAAACCCTCCTCTTGAAAGATTATATTTACCTATTGTAGATAATAGAGCATATTATGAATTATACAATCGTCCTCAAAAATTTGATTTATCTGTTTTTGGAGATTTAGTAAATCATTTTTTACCAACAAAATTATTAAAAGGAAAAGCTGTAGATGAAATTTCTAAAATATTACAACTAAACATAGAAATAACTCACCACAGAGTATATGGTGAGCTACTAAGTAAAGCTGGTATAATCCTAAACCAAGAATTTGGTGGTACTAATTATGAGAACGAAATAACAAGAGTTCTTGGAGACTATGGCTCAAGATTATATGTATTAAAAAAACTAGAAGTCTAATAATTTATCAATATCATCAACTTCTTTATTTAAAGAAGCTTTTGCAAGTGGTAAGTGTGATTTTGAACCAATCAAAATTACACCTACTACTTTTTTATCTTTTATATACCAAGCTTCATATCTATCTTCAACTTTTTTAGAATGACAATCTCCATCCATTATACCAAAACTAGCTACTAATAAATCATCAGCTTTAAATCTAACAGGCATACTTGATGGTTCAACATAAGGTATTTTATTTCCTATAATATGATTATAAGCTACATTAGCTGTAGACAATGCAACAGGCCATAATCCAGGACATTTATTATTATATTGAGCACAATCTCCAATAGCATAAACATTAGAATCACTAGTTTGGCAATATTCATTAATGATAATAGCTCGGGCAATATCTAAATTACAAGCTTTTGCTAAAGAAATAGATGGTCTAACACCTGCAGCAATTAATAAGCTATTACAATCAATTTCTCTATTGTCATCTAATATTACTTTCTCAATTCTGTCTTCGCCTTTAACATCATTTACAAAATGATTACAAATGATATCAAAATTATCTCTTTTTAAACAATTATCACTAACTATTTTGGCTGCATCTTCATTTATTTGTCGATTTAATACATAAGCTTCACCTTGTATTACATTTACATCATAGCCTAATGAATTAATCTCTAGAGCACTTTCTAGACCTAACAAGCCTCCCCCTATTACACAAACAGGAGATTTTAAATTTTCACTAATTTTTTTAGCATCACTATAAGTTCTTAAAGTAAATATACCTTTTAAATTTGTATGAGAAAAGAAATCTATAGGATTAGATCCAGTTGCAATCACCAACTTATCATAATGTTTAGATTCCCCACTAGATAATAATATAGAATTACTTTCTCTATGTATAGCAACTACAGCTTCATGGATAATATAGGATGGTTCATTTTTAGCACACAATGCATTTAATTTATCTATATCACCAAGACAACTAGGCAATCTTATCCTACTATAAAAACTAACATCTTCATTTGTATAGACTTCAACCTTATATCCTTTTGAATCCAATTTTGCTGCTAAAGTGTTACCCGCTGGTCCATTTCCAATAATTATAATATTCACTGATAACTCCTAATTCAATATAATAATTTTATCTAACTACACTTTAAAGATATCATGATATTATCGCATTCACAATATTATTTTAAAAGAGAACTAATAAAAGGCATTTTTCTTAACAACTAAAAAATCCAAAATCTATTATGAAAATAATTATTTTTATTGATTATTCTAAAAATTAAAAATACAAAAAAATTCCCCTCTAAGCTTGCACTCTCAAAGGGGATGTCGATTTAACGACAGGGGTGCTTCAGTCATCACCTCATAATGAGGGGGAAAACAATGCTGAAACAAACAGTGGGCAAACAAAAAACTAAAAAGTATATTAACGGGATATAATCAACCGACCCACTGCCAGACAAGTATAAGATAACACTATATATTAAAGTTGTCAACATGAAAGATATGTCAATAGCATGTTTTTACAACTAAAATCTTTCTAGTTATGTAATATTTTTTTTACTATAAATATTGATTAAATACTTATAATAAAAGAAATTATACTAAACTATTTTACTAAAAAAAACTTAATAAGCATGTCATACATCATCATTTAATATGTTAACTAACAATTATTACACATTAATTAATTTCCCATTTTTTTTACTAGAACACTTTCATGTCTTAGGGTATATTATATTATATGGATATAATAAAAAACGGATTTACCTTGACCCCAATAAGTAAAAAACTAAATATAAACAATTTAGTCACAGTACATTATTTTGAATACCCAAGTACTTTCTTATTCAAAGGTGAATCACATAATTTTTGGGAATTCTTATATGTTGATAAGGGCGAAGTAGGAATAACTAATGGAGAAAAAAAATATAATTTAAAACAAGGCGATATAATTTTTCATTCTCCTAATCAATTTCATGATGTTTTTTGTAATGGAAAAATATCACCTAATTTATTAGTAATTGCTTTTGATTGTAATGACGAAATTATAAATTATTTTAAAAATAAAATTATTAAAGTTGAAAAAAACAACTCATATTTTTTAAATACAATAATCCAAGAATCAAGAAAAGTTTTTTCAAACAATTTAGGAGACCCTTACTTTAAAAAACTAGAAATAAAAAAAGATGCTCCTAATTTTTCTCTTGATATTATTAAATCGTCATTAGAACTATTTTTATTAAATCTAATTACCTCAAACTATAAAACAAAATCTAATCCATCTATACATGAAAAAGAAAACTCTAGAAGAGTTCAAATTGTAATTAATTTTTTAGAAACCAATATCAAAACAAATATAACTCTAGAAGATATATGTACTCATTGTTCAATGAGTAGATCGCTTATTCAAAAGCTATTTAAAGAAGAAACCGGATGGAGTGTAATGGAATTTTTCTATAGATTAAAAATCGAAGAAGCTAAAAGATTAATTAGAGAAGAAACTAGCAATTTCACTCAGATTGCTGATATTCTTGGATACTCAACAATACACTATTTTTCTAGACAATTTAAAAAAATAGTTGGAATGAGTCCTAGTGAATATTCAAAATCTATTCTCAACTTAACTTTAGAAGATCAGATAAAAAAATTCTAATTGTGCAAATTTTTTATACTATTGAATCAATACATCTATAAAAACCTCGCTTATACTTTTATAAAAATATTAGGAGCTGTATATGGAATTTGACAAAATATTTAAATCTTTTTCAATTGATGGAAAATTAATAAGTTATAAAGCAAACAAAGAAGGACATATTAATTCTACATATATTTCAAGTGTTGAAAATAATGGAAAAATTGAAAAATATACTCATCAAAAAATTAACACTTATGTTTTTACAAAACCAGAAGAAGTTATGCAAAATATTAATATTGTAACAACTCATATACAATCAAAATTGTCAGGATTTAGCGATAAAGAACTTAGATCTTTAAAAGTTATTAAAACAATTGATAACAAATTGTTTCATATTGATGAAAGAGGCAATTATTGGAGAACCTATAAATATATTGATAATGTAAAAACTTTTCAAAAAGTAAATAATAAAAAACAGGCTTTTTTACTTGGGAAAGCTGTAGGTACTTTCCAAAGCCAATTATCAGATTTAGAAGGAAATAAACTTTATGAAACAATAAAGAATTTTCATAATATGGGATATAGATATGAACAATTAGAAAAAGCAATTAATAATGATAATAGAAATAGAGTAAAAGATGTACAAGAAGAAATTAACTTTTTATTAGAAAATAAAGATAGGGGTTTACTGCTTTGGCAGTTGTATAAAGAGGGTAAAATTAAATCACATGTTACGCACAATGATACTAAAATCAACAATGTATTATTTTCAAAAGATGAAGATATTGCTTTATGCATAATTGATTTAGACACAGTAATGCCTGGTACTATTTTATTTGACGTAGGAGACATGATTAGAACAGCTACATCAACAGCTCTCGAAGATGAAATAGATTTTAATAAAATGAAATGTAATATCGAGTATTTCAAAACTCTTTTAAAAGGATATTTATCAATTGCGAATTCTTTTATTACAAAACAAGAAAAAGAGTTATTAGTTGAATCAGGGAGAAACATTACTCAAATTATGGCAGTAAGATTTCTAAGTGATTATCTAAATGGTGATATTTATTATCAAACAAATAGAGAATCACATAATTTAGATAGAACAAGAACCCAAATAGCTTTAATAAAAGATATGGATAAA
>CAZPTG010000159.1:0-5759 GCA_964589355.1 uncultured Spirochaetaceae bacterium | reverse complement strand
GAGCTTGTAGAAGAGGACATTAATTTGTCAGCTAAAGTTTTTGCTAATAGATTGCTATATTCAATATCATTTAGAATAAGTTCTCTACTTTTTTCTAGAGGTATTTTAATGCAAATAATATTTGTAACACTTATTACGCTTGTTTTTGCAATATTATAATTACTAAAAGTTTCTAAATCACCAATAATGCCTTTATCTTTATAAAATCCAAAACTCAAAATATTCCCACTTTCGCTTTGAGTAGTTATTTTGCATGTTCCAGATATTAATAAATACACATTATTTATTTCAAAACCTTCTCTACAAAGATATGTGTTTTTTTTATAAGAAACTGTTTTCCCATATGATTGATATTTATTATACATATTATATATTTTATCATTATTTTAAAAATAATATAGTAATAAATTGAAAAAATATGACAAAGGTCATATAGAAAAATATAAAAGGATGTAATCTTTATTTAGAGGTTTTTTTATGTATTACATTTTAAGTGTATTTATTGGTTTTGTTATTTCAATAATGGTCACCCTTAATGGTGAATTAACAAGTACTTATGGAGTCTTCCTTGCTACGGTAATTATTCATATATGTGCTATTTTAGTTTTATTAGTTGTATTATTAATAAATCGACAAAGTATAAAAATAAAAAAGAAAATACCTCTTTATTATTTTATTGGGGGCTTATTAGGTGTATTAACTACAGTTTTTAATAATTACGCTTTCCCCTTTTTAGGTGTTTCATTATTGCTCTCATTGTGTTTACTAGGTCAGAGTGCAACTTCTTTAGTTTTAGATATGTTTCATATTTTTAATCATAATCAAAAAACAAATAATAAAACAATATTTGGATTAATTTTATTAATTTTAGGAAATATTGTGATGATAAGATTTTAAGGGGATATATTTATGATTATAGCAATAATAGTTTCAATTTTATCTGGAGTTACAATAGTTTTATCTCGAACTACAAATGCATTGCTTTCAATTAAAACAAATACATTGGTTAGTACTTTTTATAATTATATTGTTGGATTATTATTTTCATCACTTGCTTTAATGCTATTTAAAAATATAGGAACGACTTTTTCTCAAAATAGTGAAATTCCTTCATATATATATTTTTTTGGTGGCCCTATTGGAATTTTAGCAGTCTTTTTCTCTGCTTATCTTGCTTTAAAAATACCTTCACTTGTTATGACTTTATTATTATTTTTTGGACAAATAGTTGCAGCTATTATAATTGATTATTTTTTGACTAATACATTAAATATTTCAAATATTATTGGTGGTATATTAGTGTTTATAGGGTTGTTATTTATTAATCAAAAATGATATCAAACATATGTTACATTGTTATTAATTAATAATTTTCATATAATGTAATTATTAAAAATTAATGGAGAAAATTAATGTTTAAAAAGTTTTTTTCTTATTATAAGCCTTATGTTGGCTTATTTGTATTAGATATTGTCGCAGCAATTATATTTTCAACAGTGTCTATTTTTTTCCCAATAGTTACAAGAAATTTAATTAAAACATATATTCCAAATATGATGTGGAATTATATGATTATGTCATTTCTAATTATATTAGCAATTTATATTATCCAATTGGTGTGTGATTTTATTAGGTTAAAGTGGGGACATATTTTAGGGGTACATATTGAAACTGATATGAGATCTGATTTATTTTCACATTTACAAAAATTATCATTCAGTTATTATGATCAAACTAAAACAGGTCATATAATGAGTAGGATAACAAATGATTTATTTCAGATTACAGAAACAGCTCATCACTGTCCTGAAGATATAATTATTAGCAGTATTACTATAATTGGTGGTTTTATTGCTATGTTTATTTTTAATTGGCAATTAGCTCTGATTACATTAATACCTTTTCCTATTTTATTATTTTATGGAGTTTTTTTTGGTAAAAGATTAAAAACTAAATTTACTAAAGTTAGAAAAACTTTAGCAGATGTAAATAGTACTGTTGAAAACTCTATTCAAGGAATAAGAGAGGTGAAATCTTTTAATAAAGAAGATTATCAAGAAAAACAATTTGAAAGTTCTAATAATGTTTTAATGGGTGCTAAGAAAAAGCAATATGATGCAATGGCTAAATTCCATTCTATTATGAAATTTTTTAGAAATTTATGTTATTTATTTCCAATTGTAGGAGGATCTTTATTAATATATAAAGGTTTATTGCAAACTTATGATTTAATTGCTTTTGTGCTATTTATTACTGTTATTTTGCCCCCTATTGATAGATTGATTAATTTTATGGAACAATTACAGCAAGGAATTGTATGTTTCCAACGTTTTGTTGAGGTTATGGAAATAAATCCAGAAATTGAGGATTTACCTAATTCAACAGATTTAAAGATAGAAAAAGGTATTATTTACTATAAAGGTGTTAACTTTTCTTATGATAATGGGACTCCTATTTTAAATAATATAAATTTAACTATTGAAGGTGGTTCAACAATAGCTTTAGTTGGAGAATCTGGGGCAGGTAAAAGTACTTTAGTAAATTTGATCCCACGTTTTTATGAAGTATCTTCAGGTTCTATTTATATTGATAGTCAAGATATAAAAATGATAAGTCAATCTTCATTACATAAAAAAATTGGTTTTGTCCAACAAAATGTATTTTTATTTGATGCCTCAATTAGAGAAAATTTAAAATATGGTAAAGTTGGTGCTACAGATGAAGAAATATGGATAGCTCTTAGAGCTGCAAATCTAGAAAAATTTGTATTATCTCTTCCTCATGGTTTAGATACTCAAGTTGGGGAGCAAGGAGCAAGATTATCTGGAGGTCAAAAGCAAAGATTATCGATAGCTAGAGTATTTTTAAAGAATCCTCCTATCTTAATTTTTGATGAAGCAACAAGTGCTCTTGATAGTGAAAGTGAGCATTTAATAACTGAAGCTTTTGAAAGATTATCAAAGGGTAGAACTTCAATTGTAATTGCTCATAGGCTTTCAACTGTAAGAAATGCAGATAATATAATAGTAATAGATGCTGGACGTATTATAGAAAGAGGAAGTCATAATACTTTAATTAAGCAAAATGGGAAATATACTAAATTATATAATTCTCAAAAATTATAAAAAAATAGGGCTATTTAATAGCCCTATTTTTTTAGTTATTTTTATCGTTATGCTTGTAAAAAGTATCCTCTACCATTGTTTTTTACTTCATACAATGCTCTATCTAATTTCCTAAGTAAATCTTCAACTTTAATTGTTAAATTAGAGCAACCTAATTCAGCAAATAAATAACCACCACTTACAGAGAAAGAATGACTTTCATTATCAAAAACAACATCAGATAAAGCTTTTTGTAGTAATTCTAAAGATTTTTCTGAATCTTTTTTTCTCATTGAAGGGACAACTACCATAAATTCATCTCCTCCAAATCTATATACATATTGTTTTCCAAATATTTCACATAGTTGTTTTGCATAATAATTAATTACAAAGTCACCATTTTGATGGCCATATGTATCATTAACTTTTTTAAAGAAATCTATATCAGTAAATAAAAAGAAACAATTTTCTTCGCAAAATATATAACTGTTTTGTATCAATGCTCTTCTATTATTAACTCCAGTTAAAGTATCTTTTAGAGAAGACTGTCTAAATTCTTCACTAATATTTGTTAATTCTATTTGAGACCTTGTTCTTTCAACAAAGAATTTATATTTTACAACTCCTGAAGAGTAACAAAGAAGTATAAATGCTGTAAATTGAATATTATATCCAAAATCAAAAGCTCCTATATACATATTCCAAAAAAATAAATACATAAAACCTGATATAAAATGGAAAAGTAATGCTTGAAAAGGGGATTGAAGAGTTAAGGTTGTAATTGCAAGAATTACAGCACAATAAACAATACAATCACCTCCATAGCGAAAGTCTAAATTGCTTAATAAAATAGTACACGCAATAACACTTATAATTATTAGAGCTTGTATTTGTTCAACCCAAGCAGCCTTTTTGTTATTTTTAAAATAAAAAAATGCAGAAGATAAATAAAAGAATAAACATACTAATGCATTTATAGCATAAAGCATTCGATATGTTGTTCTCTCTGGTACATCAAAATATGATGTAAATGTTAATATAAAATATCCAAATTGGATAATTGCAAATACTATTGATAGTTTTTGAATATATTTAATATTAAAGTCATCTATATGTTTTTGAATTTCATTATTGGGGTTTGAAAAAAATAAATCCACTAATATTCTCCCTGTTTTATCTTTATGCTGCTTCATTACTACCTCTTTACAAAGTTTAGAGTTAAAAAAATAAAAAAGCAAATAAAAAATATTTTTTTATTAAATATTTTTTACCACATTTTTACCACATTCTACATATAAATTAGAATTATCACAAGAAAAAGTGAAATATATTATTAGGAAATACAAAATGAAGAAAAAAGTATTAACAATTATTTTAATGGTAACAATTGTATCTGCAGGATTATTTGCAGTTAATCAACAAAGACTTAATACTCAAGATGAGATTAATTATGGTAAAAACAACAATCCAATGTATGTTGAATTAAGTGATGGAACATATAAAAATGTTGAAACAAATTCAATAATTGATGAAGAAGCTCTTCCTGAATATTGCAAGCTTATTGGTGGAGAAGGACAATCAAATGAAAAAAATTTACAATCAAAAAGGAATTTGAAAAATAATGAAAATTCTAGATTAAGAGATGATTCTTCTTATAGTAGAAAAAATAAAAATAGTAACAATCAAAGATATTATAAGAATAGATAGGTAATATTTTTTAATCAACTAGCTTTTAGAAAAATCTATCAGCTAGTTTTTTTTATGCTATAATAGCATAGTAAAAGTGAGGAATTATGAAAAAATATAATATTTTAATTGCTGATGATGAGATTAATATTACAAAAGTATTAAACAGTTATTTATCAAAAGATGGATATAATATTTTTATAGCTAATGATGGAGAAAAAGCTTTAGCTTTGTTTAAAGAAAATGAAATTGATTTATTAATTTTAGATTTAATGATGCCTTATAAAACAGGAGAAGAAGTTTGTTCAATTATTAGGAAAGATTCTAGAGTTCCTATAATTATGTTAACCGCAAAAGTGGGTGAAGATAATTTAGTCAAAGGTATAAACTTAGGAGCAGATGATTATATAGAAAAGCCTTTTAGTCCTAAGGAAGTTGTTGCTAAAGTAAAAGCTGTTTTAAGACGTAGCAAACAAGATCTTTTAACTTCTAAAACAATTAAATATGGAAATTTAGTTTTTGATTTTGAAAAAGAGATATTATATAAGGATTCAAAACTAGTAGAACTTACACGTACAGAAAAAAAGATATTATTTACAATGGCAAAATTTCCTTCTAGGATATATTCAAGAAATGATTTAATTGCATATGCTTTAGATTATGATTTTGATGGTTTTGATCGTAGTATTGATACATATATAAAAAGTTTACGAAAAAAAATTGAAGAGGATAGAAAAAAACCAAAATATATAAAAACAAAACATGGGTTAGGGTATAGTTTTGAAAAAAATGATTAAAATTAAAAATCAATTAGTTGTATTTTTTGTATTCTTTTCGATGTTATTAACACTTATAATTGCACTTTTTTTTAATTTTGCATTAAATAATAGTTTTGATAAGTATTTAAAAACTAAAAATCAACAAATTATTAGAATGCAAGATACTGATAATAAAGTTGGAATTAAACAG
>CAZPTG010000158.1:0-5780 GCA_964589355.1 uncultured Spirochaetaceae bacterium | reverse complement strand
ACTTCAACATTTAAACATTCAAGAGTTGGAATAACTACAGTTAAGGAACTTTTAGCATAACAACATAAATCATGAATCGCGATACAATTTTTCATCATAAAAATAGATTATCAAAGACAAGAATATGCTACAAGTCAAATTTTTAAAAAATTTGCACAAAAAGCTAATATTATATGCATATAATCCACTATCTATTGTATAGCTGTGTATTTTTTTATATTTTGAGGTTACAATAAAATTATACAAATAAGGAGACTGATAATGATATTTAATGATAAAAAAAGCAATCTATTTATTGCTGATTCTTCAATAAACCCATTATATGATACAATTCCAGATATTAATATTTTAAAAACAAAATTAGACTCATTTATATTAAGTGCTTCAGGATGGAGAAAAGTTTTTGCAATTAGTAAAGATGAAGAAGATCCAACTGATAAAATTTCAACAGAAGATAAATATTTTTGTGCTTTAATTGCCTTAACATTAGCTAAATACCTAAATTGTATTAGCGATTATGAAATAAATAATAATTTCTTTTACAAAAATAAGGGAAAAATAAAAATCGCAATTGGAATGGATGCAAGACCTACAGGGCCACAAATCTTAGATATTATAAACAGAGTCTTTCTAGCATTAAATATTGAAGTTATTAATACATATATTTCTGCAGCACCAGAAATTATGGCTCTGTCTTCTCAAGATAAGAGTTTAGATGCTTTTTTATATGTATCTGCTTCTCACAATCCAATAGGCCATAATGGAATAAAATTTGGAAAAGAAGGTGGTGTATTTAATAAAAAAGAAGTTGATATTTTAACAAAAGATTTTAAATTATTTGTTGAAAATAAAAATGCTTTATTATTTGTCAAAAATTTAGTAACAAATTTAGATAAAACAATTCTTGAAGAGAATTTGTCTAAAGTTGATAAAAACAAAGAAATAAGCTTACAAAATTATAGAAACTTTGCCCTTTATACAGCAAGTAAAGGATTAGATACAGAAAAATATTTAAGTGACTTAAAAAATAAATTAAGCAAAAAAAGCATTGGAATTATTGCAGAGCTAAATGGTAGTGCAAGAACTCTAAGCATTGATAAAGAATTTTTTAATGAAATAAATATTAAAACAAAATTTATAAATGATGTGCCAAGAAAAGTTGTTCACCCAATAGTTCCTGAAGGTGAAAATCTAGAAATGTGTCGCTCTGCATTAGAAGAAAAACATAAAGAAGATAATAGTTTTGTTGTTGGCTACGTACCTGACAATGATGGAGATAGAGGAAATCTTGTTTATATAAAAGATAGTACAAAAAAAGCTGAAATATTAAAAGCTCAAGAAGTTTTTGCACTTGTTGTACTAGCAGAATTAAGTTCGATGAGAATACAATATCCCAATGAAAAAATGGCTATTAGCATTAATGGTCCAACATCAATGAGAATTGACGAAATCGCAAAAGCTTTAGATGTTAAAGTATTTAGAACCGAAGTTGGTGAAGCTAATGTAGTTGAGAAAGCTAAAAGAGAACGTAAAAAAGGCTATATAGTTAGAATATTAGGAGAAGGATCTAATGGTGGTAATATTACCCATCCTGCAAAAGTAAGAGATCCTTTAAACACACTATTAAGTATAATTAATTTATTAACTAATAAAGAAATATTTGATTATTATAGATCAAAAATAAACTATAAAAATGATACATTATCCATAGAAAATTTTATCAATAGCTTGCCAAAATTTATTACAACTGATGCTTTCTCTAATTCAGCAAAATTACAAATAAAAAGTGATCATGGAAAGTTAAAAGAAAATTATGAAAAATTATTTATACAATATTTTAAACAAAATAAAGAATATTTAAAAGATAAATTTGATATTTGCAAATACAAAGTATTTCAAATGGAAGGTTCATCTTGTATCTTAGGAATGGGTGAAAAATATAGAAAATCTCCCTATAGAGGTGGATATAAAATAACTTTTTACAATTCAAAGAATGATAATATTGCTTTTATTTGGATGAGAGGTTCTGGAACAGAAGCAGTATTTAGATTATTAGTTGATGTAAAAAATAATAATCAAGACTTATATGATTATCTATTAGATCTACATACTAATCTTCTAAAAAATTCAGATATATAAAATAAATATATTATTACAAACTCTAAAGTTAGCTAAACACTTCAAGTATACTTTAGAGTTTTATTTTGCATATTATAAATTTTAAGTATTAAATATTAATCCTTAATAGGAATAATATAATGTTTATTTAATAATTTTACTTAAATTATGTTGAATTAACATATTTTAAGTATTTATTTAATAATATATGTTTCAACTGATAATATTAAAATAAAAAATCCTGAATTCAAAAACGAAATCAGGATTTTTACATTTTTTAAAATTAAAAAATTATTTTTTATTCTAAGCCTAAAGCTGCAATAGCTGCACCAATAACAGGCGAATTATCAATTCTAACAAAATCAACATATCTATTATGTTTTTCTTGCAAAAATTGCATCAAATAATATTTAGTATATTTTTCTAAATATTCAGTTTTATAAAAAGTTGTACCATCGGCATTAATACAAATAGGTCTGAGAGGATTTTTACCATATTCAGTTTTTAAAACAGCAGATGCTAAATTTGCTGCTGTCATTTTACTAGCTCGTTTAATAATAGAATCTAAGATAAACCATAAATTAATAGCATCTTCTTTATTATTTTCAACACATTTAACTAATTTATAATCTAAATTAAAAGGCATTTCTAAATAATTACTCATTTCAGTTGTATTAACATCACCTAAATCTTTAAATTTAGTTGCAAAGTCTTTTGATAAAATTCCATCTTCAACTGCCTTTTTAAGAACTAATGAACTCATCGGACCTAAATAAGCTCCACTAATTTTCTTTTCAAAGTGGTAAGTACTAGGATCTTTAGTTATAGACAAGAACAATTTATCTATTTCACCATTAGAAAAACCATAGCTACCAGATTCAACATTAATAACCATTTTATCCAAATTAGAGTTTTTTAATTTATTAATGTTAGATGTTTTTTCAAGATAAGCTGTATTTGTTCCAGTTCCCAAAATAAAACCAATATAGCCATCAAAATGAACATCTCCTTGTGCTCTACCAGCTAATAATGTAGTTACAGTATCATTAACAACAGCAATTTTTTTATTTTCCACATTATATCCACGAGATTTTAGTTCAGCTAATAATGATTGTCCAACTTTTTTACCAATAACTTCTTTAGCTTTTATTTCTTTAGAAAAAACTAAAGGAATTCCATCATTATCTTCACTTATTTTCGCAGCATAACTAAAACAAAAACCTATACGATCACTTTTGTCTATAATATGTTCAACTTGATTTGCAAAAACAGAGAAAAACTCTTTTGAGCTAACTTCTCTATCAATCCCAGGCATTGATACTTTTTTAAAGTCACTAATTATAGGTTTTAAATTATTATCAAAAGTTACTAAACAAGTTCTTAAATTAGTTCCTCCTGCATCAATAACTATTACTTTTTGACCAGGTTTTATAGGAGAACCTTCTCCTATATAAGTTGGAATCATAGGTAAAGAACTTGAATTTTCTTCATTCAATCCTTTTTCCATTTCACTTAAAAAACTATCAACCATATTATCAATTGAAATAGAATCTGCATCAAGACCCCATTTAATTAAAAAATCTTTAACTTTTTTATTCAATTAAACGCCTCCAAAGGAATGTATATATACACAGTTATATTAAAATATATTATTCTTTTATTCTACTATATAGATATTCTAAGTAAAAGATAAATAAAAAACTCTTTATTTTATAATCAATTTATAATAAATAAAAATTTATTAAATAATTATATCACCAGCAATAAACTAATTTTTTGAACGGATATTAAAACTATTTTAAATATCATTCTTCATTGTTAATAATAAAGGAGCCTCATCAAAAATAGATAAATCATAATCTTCACCATTTATCTTTAATTTTAAAGGAGTAATCAATGGAACTCCCTCTTCATTTGATGAAAAAATAAATACACCTTTAATAGAAATTTCTTCACTAAATAATGTTCCACTCACCTTATAATTATAACTAACTCCAACTTTTGGGAATATCCCTGAAGTTCCATCACTTATTAATTTTTGAAAGGTCATATTATTAGGAAAAACTATAACAGCAGCACCATTTACTATTGCTTCACCTTTATCCCAATCATTAATCAATAATCGCTCTCGAACAATTGGATCGATAGATGGAATAAAATAACTAGAAAATGAATTCTGTTTATTATTTATTAAAAAATATTGTAAAAAAGTATGTAAATCAGCATCATTAAATAATATGGCCTCAGGTAATGAATTCTTTTGAGACATTTTTATTGCTATAGAATCATAATCAACTCTTTTAAATGAAATAAAATTAGATGCAGCAACATAGCCTAAATCACTAATAGCAACAAAAGCATTTGATACATCTTTTTTGCTAACATTAGATGCAAATATAGAATTTGAAATAATAATAAATAAAAACAAAATACAAAGTCTCTTCATTTACATCACTCCTTATTTAAATTAGCTTTTTCATAAATCGAAAATATGATATCATTATATCATGAATGCAAAAAAAGAAAAACCTTCCATTTTATGGTATGATTTAGAAACATTTGGATTGAATCCACACTATGATAGAATTGCTCAATTTGCAGCAATTAGAACTGATTATAATCTAAATCAAATAGGCAAAGAAATAATATTATATTGTAAATTATCAAAAGATTATTTACCGGATCCTTTAGCTTGTTTAGTCACATCAATTACTCCTCAAATAGTAAATGAAAAAGGCTTAAATGAAGAAGATTTTATTAGAGAAATAAGAAAAGAATTCTCTACTCCAAATACTGTAGTAACAGGATATAATTCTATAAATTTTGATGATGAGTTTATAAGAAACACTTTATATAGGAATCTTTTTGATCCTTATCAACGAGAGTATAAAAATGGATGTTCAAGATGGGATATTATTAATCTAGTAAGAGCTGCTTATGATTTAAGATTTGAAAAAATTAAATGGCCTCAAAAAAAAGAAAATGGAAATCCTTCTTTTAAACTTACAGAAATAACAAAAGCAAATAATATTGAACAAATTGGTGCACACGATGCTCTTGTTGATGTAAAAGCAACTATTGAAGTTGCCAAATTAATTAAAACAAAAGAACCTAAATTATATAAATGGAGTTTTGATCACAGAAAGAAACATTTAATGAAAAATTTATTAAAAGCTCCTTTTGGGGAACCTGTATTACATACTCATCCTAAGTACACAACAAAAAATGGATGTACATCTTTAGTGATCCCAATAACTTATGATACTAGAAATCCTAACAATGTAATTTGTTTTAATTTAAAAGAAGATATCACCCCATTAATCGAATCTGATGAAGAAACAATCCTTCATACTAATGGAATTGTAAATATTGCCTATAACAAATGTGCTTTTATATCTCCCTTAAGTGTATTAACTCAATCAATAGAAAAAAAACTAAATATTGATAAAAAAGAAGCCCTTTCAAGAGCAAATACTTTGAAAAATAATCCAAACTTAATTTTAAAAATCAGAAATGCCCTATCAAATCAAGAGATTAAATTCATTGATGATAGTGATTTTAAAATTTATTCAAATTTTTTTAACGACGAAGACCATAAACGCTTTAATTTAATACATAGTGCAGATAAAAAAGAAAAGCTAAAATTGTCAAAAGCAATTGAT
>CAZPTG010000157.1:0-5797 GCA_964589355.1 uncultured Spirochaetaceae bacterium | reverse complement strand
ACACCTCCAAGAACTTTTATTTCTTTTATAATTATTCCTTTTTCAATAAAACGATTTAAAATTGCTTTTGACCCAAAAGCTGTTGCTTCTACTAATGATTTAAAAAGCATTGGTGCCGTAGTTCCTAACCCTATTTTAGTAATAGCACCAGTTAAAGATTGATTTGCATCAGGAGTTCTTCTTCCATTAAACCAATCGAGTGATACAATATCATCTTCTAAAACGGGTAAATTGGAAGCAGCATCAGAAAGATAATTAAGAATATTTTCCTGATAATTTGAAATTATTTTTTTTGAATTATTAGATACAGATTCTAAACAAAGAATTTCATCAAAAGCCCAACTTAAAATACCTTTAAACCATGCATATACATCCCCAAAAGCAGACTGTCCAGCCTCTAAACCAATATACCCAGGTATAACCGAACCATCAACTTGTCCACAAATACCTTTTATTGTTTTATTACCAATTTTATTGGGATCTTCAATCATTATGTCGCATGTTGAAGTCCCTATTGACCGAACTAATGTGTTTAATTTAATCTCACCACCCACTGCCCCCATATGGCAGTCAAAAGCCCCGATTCCGACTTGTACATTAGTATGTAAATTTAGTTTTTCACTCCATTCTGTGCTAAGATTTCCAACAGCTATATCACTTGTATATGTTTTATTACTAATAGTATTTCTAATTTCGCATAGCTTGGGTTCAAGTCTATTAAAAAAATTTTCTGGCGGCAAACCGCCCCATTCCAAACTCCATAAAGCTTTATGTCCCATTGCACACCTTCCTCTTTTTAAAATAAAAGGATGAATATTGTTAGTAAGTATAGCTGGGATCCAATCACACAATTCAATCCATGAAAATGCTTTAGTTGCAAGCTTTTTATTATGTCTAATAATGTGTAGAACCTTTGCCCAAACCCACTCTGCTGAGTATATTCCACCAACATATTTTAAATAATTTGGTGTCATTTTTTGAGCAATTTCATTTATTTCCTGTGATTCTTTAATAGCAGTATGATCTTTCCAAAGAATAAACATAGCATCAGGATCATTCTTAAATTCTTCAGTTAACGATAATGGAATCCCTTTATTATTAATTAGTATTGGAGTACTTCCTGTAGAGTCAACAGAAATAGCAGCAATTCTTTCTTTTTCAAATGAATGTAATTCGTTTACAATATTTCTTATCGAATTAATAGTAACTTCAATATAATCTAAAGGGTGTTGTCTGTATTGATTAATATCAGGATTACAATAACATCCATTATTCCATCTTGGATACATTTCTATTGATGAACATATCTCATCCCCTGTAACGGCATTTACAAGTAAAGCTCTTAACGAATCAGTTCCGTAGTCCAACCCTATTACATATTTTTCATCTTTCGATTTATTCATTCTCCTGCCCATAATAAGCCGTTTTACCATGTTTCCTAAAATAGTGTTTACTTGTTAAGTGATTATTCATTTTTATTTCAGAGTTTATTGAATAAGAAATAGTAGCCATCTTAGCTAATTCTTCTAATACAATAGAATTTGATACAGCTTCTTTTATATTTTTTCCCCATGTAAAAGGCCCATGATTCTTAACTAATACAGCCGGAACTTCAATGGGATTTAAATCTTTAAATGTTTCAACTATAACATATCCTGTATTTTTTTCGTAATCCTTATTTATCTCTTTTTGAGTCATATCCCTGGTGCACGGGATGTTTTCGCAGAAATAATCAGCATGTGTTGTACCTATAATTGGGATAGGATTTCCTGCCTGCGCCCATGCAGTAGCGTATGTAGAGTGAGTGTGGACTATGCTATTTATCTCTTTAAAATGTTTATACAATAATAGATGAGTAGGTGTATCAGATGATGGTTTTAAATACCCTTCCCGTATATTCCCATCTGGATCTAACACCACTATATCATCTATGCTCATCTTATCATATTCGATACCACTTGGTTTAATGAATATCAAGTTGTTTACTCTGTCGTAAAAACTAACATTGCCCCAAGTTAGAATTACTAATTGTTCGTTAGTTAGTAAAAGATTGGCATTAAAAACAGCTTCTTTAATGTTTTTCATTTTTTAAATAATTACCAAAATAAAAAATATAGTAACCCTACAATTGCAACTAGAGTTAGTGAACCTATCTTAAAAATCAAATCAATTTTAAAATCATCTTTTTTGTTTTCAAGAGCTAATTTAGATTGCCATGGATAGTTTGTATTTAAGTATCCAACAATTCCTATTGCAATAAAAACAATTCCAAGCATGTAAATTGACTCGAATCCTAAATGGTAAAATGTATTGTGTAAGATAAATCCTGTTAATAACAATAGTATACCTAAGCTTAATAAAAAAATCTCAATTATGTTATTTCTCTTTCCTTTTAATTTAATATTCTTTATAACATTATGTTTTTTATCTGTCATTGAAATTATAAAAATGATAAAGCACAGTAATATAAAAACATATCCCATTCTAATGATGAACGGCATTTCTGGAAAAATAAGCTTTATAATAATCCCTATAGGTATAGTAAGTGCTGCAGTCCACATTGATGCTTTGGATGTTGCCTGCTTCCAAAATAAACCCGCAGAAAACACAACAACCACACCAGGATATATATATCCTGTATACTCCTGTATATATTGGAATGCTTGATCTAGACCACCTAATAAAGGTTTGGCTGCTATTGTTGCAATTAAAAGGGAAAATAGAGCAACCCACCTTCCAATATTTACTAATTCTTTTTCACTTGCTTTTGGTTTAATAAATACCTTATAAACATCCAATGTAAAAATAGTTGATGTGGAGTTTATCATTGAAGCCAGTGATGATATAATCGCTGCTATAAGAGCTGCAAATGCTAAACCTCTTACTCCCTCTGGTACGAAATTTTTGAGTAGCCAAGGATATGCTTCGTCAGCCTTAGAAATAATACCTGAAATTTCATAATTACTTAACAGTTCAGGATTTGAATGTAATACATAAGCGGTAATACCAGGTATAATTACTAAAATTGGAATTAAAACTTTAAGAAATGCTGCGAAGAGTAATCCATTTCTGGCTTCTTTAATATTTTTTGCAGCCAGTCCTTTTTGTATAATATATTGATTAAAACCCCAGTAGCCAATATTAGTTATCCACATGGCTCCGAAAATAACAGCAAGGCCAGGAAGATCAATGAAAGCATCTTTAGTACCATTTTGAATCATGGTACCCCGAGGTATTATCATTTGGAAATGATCTTTAGCTTCATAAAAAATTGTTTTCAATCCTGATAATGCACCTTGGTTTTGAGATACCGCATCTAAGGAAATGTATGTTGTGATTATGCCTCCACCAACAAGGAAGATAACCTGTATTACATCTGTCCATGCAACAGCTTTTAGACCTCCATAAATTGAATATAGGCCAGAAATAAAAGCCAAAATAATTATTCCATAGATTACCGGAATGCCTAATATGCTGTTTATTGCCATGGCTCCAAGCCACATTACAGAAGTTAAATTCACAAAAATGTAAACCATTAGCCAAAAAATTGCGAAGGCAGAGCTTACAGATTGGTTAAATCTCAACTTTAAAAATTGTGGCATTGTGTAAATTTTATTCTTCAAGAATATTGGTAGAAAAAATATCGCCACAAAAATTAGCGTGAGAGCTGCTATCCATTCATAGGCTGCTATACCTAGTCCAATTCTAAATCCAGATCCAGACATGGCAATAAAATGCTCCGCAGATATATTTGCTGCAATTAAAGAAGCCCCAACAGCCCACCATGGTAATGAACTGTTTGCTAAAAAGTATTGTTTAGTATCATTTTTTTCTCCAGCCTTGTTTCTTGAAATAAATAAGCCTACGCCAATAATAATTAAACCATAGGCACAAAATATTATATAATCTAATTTGGAGAATGCCATATTATGAGTAAATTAGGTTATTAAGTTCAAGTTGCTGTTGAAATGATGTTATATCATTAACATCATCAACAACAATGCATTCAATATTAGAAACTAAGGAAAAATCAAGTAATACATTTTTATCTATAGCCAGACTAAATACAGTATGATGAGATCCTCCAGCAAGAATCCATGCAGTAGCTGATGTTTTTAAGTTTTTCATTGGTTCCCATAAAGCTCTTGCAACAGGTAGTTTTGGTATTTCTTTTTCAATTTTCTTTGAAACAACAGAATTTACAATTAATCTAAACCTATTACCTAAATCAATTAATGAAGCATTAACTGCTTTGCCCGGTTTGGCATTAAAAACTAATCGGGCTGGTGGATTTTTCCCTCCTATATCCAATTTTTCAACTTTTAATTCAGGTTTCTTGTTTGCAATACTTTCGCATACTTCAAGCATATGGGCACCCAAAACATAATCAGTTTCTTCATTGAAATGATAAGTGTAGTCTTCCATAAACGATGTTCCTTCTTCTTTCCCTATCGCCATTATTTTGCATGCCCGTACTAGAGCAGCTGTTTTCCAGTCTCCTTCTGCTCCAAACCCATACCCTTGTTTCATTAACCTTTGTACAGCAATTCCGGGTAATTGATCTAGACCATTTAAATCTTCAAAGGTTGTTGTAAATGCAGTAAATCCTCTTTTTTTCAAAAAACTCTTAAGTCCCAGTTCAATTCGTGCGGCCTCAAATAGGCTAATCATTTTGTCTTTGGAATCTCTAAATGTTTCCTTATAGGTGTACTCATTAAGATAAATATCTACTAAAGAATGTATTTCATACTCATTAATACTATTGCATTCATTAACTAATTCTGAAATTCCATAACTATTTACCGATACTCCAAATTTCTTTTGAAAATCAACTTTATCACCTTCTGTGGAGGAGACATCTCTCATGTTATCGCCGAATCTTGCTACTTTCAATGTTTTCATTTCGTGTAATCCCAAACAAGCTCTCATCCAGGTGTCGATTTCATGATGTACCATGGTATCTTTCCAATGTCCTGTAATAACCTTTCGTTTGAGATTGAGTTTTGAACATAAATGACCAAATTCTCTATCTCCATGTGCAGATTGATGTAAATTCATAAAATTCATATCAATTTCTGCCCAAGGTATCTCGGAGTTAAATTGAGTATGTAAATGCAAAAATGGTTTTGAGATTTCGCTTAAACCGTTAATCCACATTTTAGATGGAGAGAATGTATGCATCCAAAAAATTAGGCCTAAGCATTTTTTGTCAGAATTTGATTGTAAAATTTTTTCTTTTATATTTTCAGATGTTAGCACAACATCTATAAATTTTATTTTAAAAAAAATATCTGATTTATTTAATTCATCAATAATTATCTCTGATTCATTTTTTATTTGATCAATAATATCCTCACCATATAAATATTGGCTTCCTGTTATAAACCAAAATTCGTAATCTATATTTTCTAATAGTATGCTTGATTTCATTAATAGTATTTTTTACCTTTATTAATATTTAAAATTAGTTTTGTATGTTTTAATTTTATTTCATTTTTAAAATATTAGATTTTCAGTTTAACAATTGATGCCAATGGCATGCTTTTAGATTTCTTAAACCTATAATAATATGCACCCTTTTTAGATTCAGAAACTTCTTTTATAAGTAGTCTTTCCAGAACATTCAGGGATAATACCTTTTTTCGAAAATTCCCAGGGTCCATTTTCTGCTGAAAAATAGCTTCATATAGATTCCTTAATTGTTTGATTGTAAGCATATCCCCCAAGAGTTCTTTTCCTATAAGTTCACTACTTGCCTTTATTTGCAGCTTCTCCAAAGACTTTTTAATCATCTTTT
>CAZPTG010000156.1:0-5806 GCA_964589355.1 uncultured Spirochaetaceae bacterium | reverse complement strand
CAATTATTTGCGAAAGAAGCTTTGATAATAAACTTTTGTCTGTCAAATAGTTTTGCTGGAAAGTTAATGTTGCTATTTCCTGGTCTGGTTTCTTTTTGAATAGCTCATCAATGCTTTCTTTCAGTTTTAGCGAGATTGGATTTAATTCACTGGTATTTACTTTAAAAACTGTTACTGATGATTCTTTATGTAGCTTTTCAAGATTTTGAATTAAGTTGTTTTTTGAGTTTTCTGATTCTGTTACAATCTTTTGCCATTTTTCAGTCTGCTCAGGATAATATAGTTTTAAAAATCCAAAAAGATTAGTTGTGTCATTAAATACAATGGTTGGTAAGTTTTTTAATTCACGTATAGCATTGGTAATATCTTTTCTCACCCTATTAAGTTCGCTTTCTGCCTGACTTTGCAATAATCGCCAATAAGTATCAATTAAAGATTTTTCATTTCCTGTTATTGGTTGCAAACAAAATAAACAACGGTCGCCTTCAACCGGATAACTTCCGTCATCTTTTGTGTTATCAATTTGAATTTTATAATTCTGTGCTGCAATTATAAAATCACGCCAAGGTTGACTGCCAACTAAATCAATATTGTATTTTTCTAAACTCTTTATTCCTTCTGTATTTACAAGTGTTTGTGTTTTATAATACTTATCTAAAAGACCATAATAGTAATCTATTTTTTCTTGGGTCAGGGAGTTTAAAATATTATGCTGTTTCTGAATAAAATCAGATAATTCCCGTTGAAGCTTTTCAAAAGCGGAAATCTTTTCCTGTATGTTTAATGCTTTTAATTCTGCAATTTTCTTTTTTAGTCCTTCAAGCTTTTCTGCATCTTCTTCGGAAAAGGTTGCATAGGTTTTTAGTTTTTCAATATCTGTTTGTGAATTAAAGCTTTCAACAGCTTTCCTTATATCATTATCATTTTGAAAATGAATTAAAAAAGGATTTGACTTTTTCAGAGAATTTATTTCAGTACTTATCTTTGATTTAAGCTCCTCAAATAATTGTAATATTTTCTCAAAGAAATCGAAACCACTCGGAGTAAAGTTTAATTGATTGTCATTATCAAGATGTACTTTAACGCTTTGTGTATCGAAAACAGAATATTGAGAAAATTCAAAACAATTTATATCAGAAGGATAGAATTTCTCAAAAGTGCCATCGTTAGTTTTGAATACAAATTTACAAGAAGGCTGACCTGTTTCAGAATCGCTAAAGACATTTCTTAAAATATTTTTATCGCCTCTTGAATTATAAAAAGCATTGTTTAATAATCTAATGTAACCAGATTTTCCTGTTCCATTATTGCCATAAATGACAGTAAGGTTTTTGTTTACTTCTATTTCCTGACCTGAGATTAAAGCATTTACATTTTCAATGTCTTTTAAAGCTTGTAACTCAATATCATTTGTAGCAGATGCAACTGAAGTTTCTACTTTGTTAAATACAATTGGAGTTTGCTCATTTTCAACGGGTTTTAATCCGTTTTCTTCTTTGAAGAAAGTAAGTGTATCAGTTAATAAAGTTTCATCAATTGACTGACCTTCTAGAATTTGATTGCCCGAAAACTGTAACCAATATGGCTGATTTCTAAGCCACTCAATTATTTGATTTTTTAGTACCATTATAGTTTTTTATATCTCATAACTGCAGCAGAAAGAGCTCTTGCAACTATAGCCCCTTCTTCTGCTAAATCTTTTGTGTTTTGTATGTGAAAATCTCCGTATTGTGCATTATAAACTCTTGGGTCACCTAATAAATGTTGAATAGGATTCCTGTATAACTCTCCCCACGTTTTAACTTCACCCAATAAACCTAAATCTTTATATTTACTGCCATCCCATTTTTTCAAGAAAAAAGCTGATTCCAATTTTGTTGACCTAATTTTGGCTATTGCTTTAATTTTTTTTGCAACACCCCGCATATTGGCAAGTCCTAATTGTTTTAACATAGAATCTAAACGGTCTTCAATGATTCCGTAAGCAATAAAAGCAGCTTCAAAATAATAGTCGTTTGCAATAGAATAATCTATTCTGCCAATTAAATGCTTATACCACTGTGCTTTATTCATAGGTTATTTCTCTAAATATTTTGTCAAAACTGCTTTCTTTTCTTTTTCGGTGTGGGCTATGGCTTGCTCTTGCTTCTGGATTTCTTTCAGTAGCTTTTCCAATTTTTTAACCAATTTTTTCTGCACCTCTATTGAAGGCAAAGGAATTTTAAAATCTTCCAATTGCTGCTTTGTAATTGCTTCACGGCTGGTTGCACCTCTTGCTATGGTTAAAAGCTGTGATTTAATATTTGGACTAATAAGAATCTGATGTAAATAGTTGGGCAAAACTTTGTCTGTAGCCCTGATTATTGCAACGTGTTGATTAACTCTTGCAGGCAAGTACTTATCTTCAACAATGCAACACCTGCAAACAGATGCTCCAGTTATATTGAATAATACATCATTTTTCTCAACTATTACATTCTTCAATTTTTCTGCTTCAGTTTCATCGATAAATGCTAAACCATCTTCAACCATCCCGTAGTCATATATATTTTGGCTTCTTATCAGAGATATACCACTTTCTTTGTATGAAGATTCACCGCCTCTTGGTGTAGCTCCACTTCCAATTTTTGATGTTATTGACTTTAATGAAACTAAACTTGTGTCTATCGAATCAAAAAGCTTAGTAATGTCTTGCCTTTTTTCCTCAATCACCTTTTTTGCCTTAGCTTCTTTGGCTTCAATGGCTTCTATTTCGGTGATAATTTTTTTCTGAATGTCTTTATCAGGAATTGGAATTTTTACATTAGAAAGATACTTATAATGTCGTGTGTATTTCTGCGATGCAGGAATGTCCAACGTTTGGCAGATATAATAAAATGCTTTCGGAATATAATCTGAAGTTGGCTTAAACAACTTTACACCGTCAGCACCTCTAACAAATTGAAAATCTATATACTTGAAAATGGTTGTATGGTCACCAAAAACGATAACTGGTAAATCCGTTACTGGCTCAACATCTGAAACATAACCTGAAATGAATTCTTTCTCTTGTGAAATAACAGGAATATCACCTGTCTCTTTCCATTCTGTTTTTTCAATTTTGGTCTGGCTTCCTGTTATGGGTTGCAAAACGTACTTAAAAGCTTTCGTAGGCCATTTGTATTCTTTTGTGTCTGCAAAACTTTCAGCATTTAGGTTTAATTGTTTATCAAAATCTATTTTTTCAAAATTGATGCAGTCAGTTAACCTAACTAAAGAGAGACTATCGGCAAGTTCTTCATCTATTTTGATTTTTTCATCCACAAAGTTTTTGTAGATGTAACTGTTTACCTTTTTTGGGTTAAGCTGGTCAGTACGGTCAAACATCAATGTGTCGCCTGTAAAGTCAATTCCTTTGTATCCTCTGCGGTTGCTGAATTTATAACCAAGAAATTTTTCCTGTTCTTTATTGGTTCTGCCTGTTTTAACAATTAACATCTTTTGCGGTACGGCTTTTTGCTGTGGGTATGCAATTTTTAGCGGTGTGCCGTCTTCGGTTTGGTCGTCGTACCAACCAAAATTTTCAGGGTCTTTTTCAATACGATGTGTGAGCAAGAAATAGAAAAATTTCTCAGTCTCAATTTCCAAAACCACATCAAAAAACATGGAATTGAGTTTTTTCTCTTGGTCTGCTTTTGGCAGGTCGGTAAAAGTTTTTCGTTTTTTTAGGTTTACCACTTCTGTTAATCTATCAAACCAACTTTTGTAACTTTTGTAAAACTCGGTTTCCTTAATGGCTTCATTTGGGTTTCGTGCAATGAATGTTTTATAATCATCCATTTCCAGCTCCAACTGTGCCACATAATTCTCAAAAAGTTCTTCTGAGTTTAAAAAGTCGCCTTCGCGCTTTTTGTTCTCAGAAACAAAGTCTTCGGCTATATACTGGCAATTGGTTACAAAATCTTCATTGCGTTTTTTCAAAAATAGCGTAACAGTATTGGTGCTTGTCGCTCCAAATGTATTGCCACCAAACTCTACAATTGCTTTTATTTCAAAATGCTTTAAAATAATTTCTCTTGCTTTGGTGTAAGCACCTGCATTGCTTAAAATAGAACTTGGTAAAATGATACCTGCCATTCCACCGGGACGCAGTAATTGTTTCATTCGTTCAATGAAAAATACTTCAATGTCGTCAGAATCCGGTGTAACGTGTTCCCATAATTCAAAATCGTGCGGATTTACATTCAGGTGTTTTTTAAAGTCTTTTATGGTGTATGGCGGATTGGCAATAAGTACATCAAAAGTGCCGTCTTTGGATAAACGTGGATGTTTTTCAAGTCCGTCACCAAAAATGATGTTGGCATCACCGTCTCCGTGCATAAAACAAGCCACCTGGCTGGTTCTTGCTAAACGATAATCTTTTTCCAAACCAAAAATGTATTCACCCGCCCAACGCATGTCTTCTTTGTAGCGTTTTAATTCTTTTAATGCAAATTCCAATTTATCAGAATCAGGTAATGCTTTTATATCATCTTCAGTAATTTCTTTTACTAAATCGGCAATATCTTCTATAGCTTCTGTCAGGAAATGTCCGCTTCCACAAGCAAAATCAATTACTTTTGGCAAAAAGAGTTTCTCGCCTTTTTTAAGTTTTTCCTGAACAATTGATTTTAAAGGAATGGATGAAATAATAAACCGTGCAATGGGTGTAGGGGTGAAAAACTGTCCTTCAGATTGTTTGTAACCGCTCTCGAGCATTAACTCGAAAAAGTCTCCCAAGAACTGGGCTTTCTGGTCGTATTTGAAACGGTATTTTTGAAAGAGCCTAACCACTTCTTCCAATACTTTGGCATTTTCTTCGAATAATTTTTTGTTGTATACCTCCTTAAATGCGAATTCATTGTTTTGATAAAATTTTAACTCTTTGTAAATACGATAGAGTGTTTCTTTTGCCGTCTGTCTTGGAAAATTTTCAATTTGTTTTTCAATATCTTCCAGTTTATAATCAATTACATCTTCATCAAGGTAATCTTTCATTGCTTTGGAATAAAGAGATTGTAACCTTTCAAGCAGCGTTTCGGCATCATCAATACCGTCCTTAACCTGAAAGTCAGTAATAGCATCAATTCCTTTGTTTTCATCAACAATTTTTGCAAGTATCAGTGATATAATTCGGTTAAAAGCATTGGAACGGTCAGAAATATTATTATGCCTGAGGATTTCCTCAAATTGATTAAATACTTTTCCTTTATCTTCCTTAACAAAGTCTTTTAAGTCGTTAATTTTTAGAGGAATGTAACCAGGGTTATAAGGTTCTATTTCATCTTCAAAAAGTCCTTTATCTAAAAATGTTTGTTTTCCCTTCGTTTTATGTTTCCAAACTTCGAGCATTTCTTTAATGGTTTTGGCATGCTCGTAAGTGATAATTTTCCCAGTTTCTTGCTGTTTTACTTTTTCCTCGGTTTTATCTTCAACCTTTATAAGTGCATTTATTTTTTCAATTTTTTTATTGTTTAACCGAGATGCATACAAACAAAGGTAGCGAGTATTTTTATCTTGTTGAAAATAGGAAAACAATTGCCCACCATTGGACTTCATATTATCAAGTTCCTTAGTAAATTCATGTCCCCATGTTTTACACTCAATAATCAATAAAGTTTTACCATCTTTCCCTTTTACAGTAATATCAGCTTTTCCGCTTTTTGCGGTTCTTCCAAGTTTCCATTTTTTCTCAAGGGTTAAATCATTTGGTTTGTATCCTTTTTCAATTAATCTGTTAACACATTCAAGTACAACTAAATTTTCAGGATGTTGTAAATTTGAAGTT
>CAZPTG010000155.1:0-5869 GCA_964589355.1 uncultured Spirochaetaceae bacterium | reverse complement strand
AAAAAATAAATGGAAATTTTAGAAATACTCGTTACAAGCTGCGCGGGAATTTGGGAAAAAGGCACCGTAATAATTTATATAATTATTTATAACATAAATAATTATTTTACTTTTTATTCAAATATTTTTTAAAAAAAAATTATAAAAAAATATATTTGAATAAAAAGTAACAATGTTATTATAATAATATTGTTATTAATTAATAATTTTAATTCACAAAATTAAAAAAACAAATGAATTATTTCTTCAAATAACTAAATAAAACCCGACATTAATCATCTATTCTTTTCTCATTATTATATTCAACCATTTTTCATTTTCTCTATTTTTTCTTACATCGCTTGTAATAAAATGCTTTTCTATAGAAAACCCTTTAGAAATATATGGGATATCTAAAAATCTTTCTAATGTTAAATTAGTAAAATATCTTCCATTTTTATAACCTTCAAATGATCCATATTTAAAAGAAACATATAATATCCCATTATTTTTTAAAGCTTTATTTAAAGATAAAAATATATCACTTAAATTATTATAGGGAACATGTAATATACTTGAGCAAGCCCAAATACCATCATATTTTTCAACTTCATTAAAATCTTCAAATAAAATATTTTTAACATCTATTTTACAATAGTTACTAGCAATCTCACACATCTGAGGAGAGCCATCTAATGCATCAACTTTATACCCTTTATTTAAAAAGTACTTTGTATCACGACCTGCTCCACATCCAAAATCTAATATTGATGATTTTGGATTTAAATAACTCAAAAACAAATCTTGATATTTTGAAAAGTCTAATGTTTGAGTTGTATTTTTAAATTGATCTTTATTAACTTCATAATAAGAAAGAGTTTTATTATCCATATTATTGAAAGAATAGCATGAAGTCTTATCTAAAACAATATTCAAAAAATTAATAACAATTAATTATTGTTTTGATTAAAATATTTTCTTCTTTTTAATAATTTAAGCCTTTGCGCAAACAATAGACATTTTATCAACATTAAAAGCTTCTGCAATTAAGTGACATTTACTAAGCAATAAATAATAAAGATTATCTCTTGGAGTCTCACTTAAACTCTCATAATTTCCTTGTCCTTTAGCTATTACTAAATCTACTTCTTTATATAAAACATTCAAATTTGTTGAACATCTTTCTAATACAGTACCTAAAGAACTATCTCCATTTTCTACAATAGTAGCAAATTCATCCATTCCAACTTGAAGAGCATCACTAAGTAAAACATCGTTTACAGCACTTTTTCCCCTAACAACATAGTATATTTTAGTTTTTGGATAATATTTTTTGATTGTTTCAATGAATATTCTATCGAATACAATCTCGCCACAATTATCTCCAATGTATAAAATCTTTTTACTTTTTTTAATTGAATTTAATAAAGAGGTAGAATCATCAATCCCAAATTTAGCACTTTCAAGTTTTTCAATAGCTTGTATTAATTTATCAATTGAAAAAGTTTTAGTAATTGCTAAATCTAATAAGTTCCCTTCAATAGCAGCAGCAAGCGCCATTTTAAGAGGAGTTTCACTTTTTACAATTGCGTCTTCAATTGCATCAACATAATTCATAAACTTTTTATTATATTGTTCTCTTATTTCTTTATATATATCTTCACCATCAAAGTAATCAGTAATTAATTGCCAAACATTCCCATAAACCTCAGGTGATGTTTTATCAAAATCCTGTTTTTCTATTTCTTTTAATACTTTTTTTAAAAGTTTAAAACTTTCATCTTTACTTAATTCTTTCATTTTAGAAACTTGAGATACTTGATTAAGTATACAATTTGTACATTCTAGTGCAAACTTCATAATTTTTAATAACCTCTATTTTTATCTATATTTCTTTTGAAAGATACTTAATTACAGATTTTTATACAACCGACATAAGTCAAAAACTATAAACCAATTTATATTTTTAAAATATAATCATTTCTTAAAAAATTTAATTATATAAAACATACTAAAAAGCATCTCTTTGATATAAAATGAAACAGATGCTTATAAATTAAAATATATTTTACGTTTTTATTATTTCTTTCTTTTCTTTAAAAATACAAATACATGTAAATAAGTAGGAATAGCAATAACAACAACAAATAATATAGCAGCTAAAACCTCATAATCTGATGCAAAATCTAAAATATCATCCATTCCTAAATAAATTAGAACACCTAAAACTACATACATTACTAAATGAAATATTCTCAATTGCATTCTTTTTGTCAATTTTGCCATTATTATACCTCTCCTATTATTACTTAATAATATTTTTTCCTTTCTACAATTACTATAGGCTTTGCAATATTCTCTGTCAAGAAATTATTACCTTAAAAGAATTTATATAAATATTTTAATGAATTTCAAACATCAAAAACTAACAATCATTTAACTATACTTATGTTTATTTGACACTTTTACTAAAATATGTCAAAATAAAATCAATAAATAGTATAAATTTGTTATATAAAGGAATATTAATGTTAGACATAATAAATACAATAAAAAAATTAAAGAAAAACACTTTTTCGATTATTGAGCCTCTCAAAACACAAGAATTATTTAATAATTTATATGCAATAAAAGATGGAGATTCAAACTATTTTGTATATAAAAAAGCTAAACATATAATATTAATTGACAGCGGTTATAAAGACAGTGAAACAAGAGATACTGAGTTTAATAAGATTTCAATTAACAAAGAAGAAGTTGAAGCTATTTTTCTAACCCACATAGATAGTGATCATGCAGGATGTTTATATGAAAAAAATCCTGCTTTTAAAAATGCTAAAATTTATTTACATGAAAAAGAAAAAGCTCACCTTCTTAGAAAGAAAGAGAGAGTAAAGCTGTTATTTTTTAAAATAATGCACAAAATTGAAGCTATTAATAAAATTACATATTTCAACTCAAATTCACCTATATATGTAGGTGATATAAAAATACAACCAATTTTAACACCAGGACATACACTTGGTCATACTTGTTTCTTACTAGAAAACAAGTATTTGTTTGTTGGAGATAGCCTAATATTCAAAAATGGTGAAGGCTATAGATTCTTCGACCTTTTAGGATTTAATAACAAAGAAAATTCAAAATCTTTATCAACTCTTAAAGACTTTGTTATTAAGAATAATTGTGAATATATAATAACATCACATACAGGAGTAACTAATAATGTTGAGAAAGCTTTTAAATATTATAATAGAAAATTGTCTTAATAATTCATATTTTAAAAAATAATTGATTCTTTTTTAAATAAACTTAATATGTTATCATATCTCTTTGTGAGGTATTTAAAATGACTAACTTAATTACAAAAGAAGAATTATTAAACTTCAAGAAAAATTATAATTCCATAGAAAAAAATCAAATTGCACAAAATGCAGTATTTGAAAATGGCATAATGAATAGTGCTAAAAATGTTTCAAGCCTTGTTAAAAACACTCATCAATACTCAATTGATGTAAAAACTGGCGATATAACAAACCAAAAACAATCAGGAAGATGTTGGATGTTTGCAGCTCTTAATGTTATGAGATTAGAAATTATGGACAAGCTAAACTTAGAAACATTTGAATTATCTCAAGCATATCCTTTCTTTTTTGATAAGCTTGAAAAATCAAATAACTTAATTGAAAATATAATTGAAACAATTGATCTCGATTTAGATTCTAGAGAAGTTGCCTTTTTATTAAGTGATCCTTTAGGTGATGGTGGCCAATGGGATATGTTTGCTTCTTTAATTGATAAATATGGTGTTATTCCAAAAACTCAAATGCCTGAAAGCTTTAGCTCTTCACAATCAAGATACATGAATAAATTATTAACTACAAAATTAAGAGAATTTGCTTGTATTTTAAGAGAAAACTATTCTAAAAACAAAGATATAAATAAATTAAGAGAATTAAAAGATGAAATGCTTGATACAATATATAGAATGCTAAGTATTTGCTTAGGAGAACCTCCAACATCTTTTACATTTGAAACTAGAAATAAGGATAATAAATTTATTAGAGATGTAGATATTAAGCCAATTCAGTTTTATAACAAATATGTAGATATGAAAATGAGGGATTATGTAAGTATTATTAATGCTCCAACTAAAGATAAACCTTATAATAATACATATACCGTTAAATTTTTAGGTAATGTTCAAGGTGGATATCCTGTAAAATATTTAAATTTACCAATTAATGAATTAAAAGAATTAGCAATAAAACAATTAAAAGATGGAAAAGCAGTTTGGTTTGGCTCAGATGTAGGACAATCAAGCAATAAAGAAACTGGAATTATGGATTTAGATATTTACAATTTTGATAATTTATTTGATACCAAATTTTCTCTAACTAAAGCACAAAGATTAGATTATGGAGAAAGTTTAATGACTCATGCTATGGTTATTGCCGGTGTTAATATTGATGACAATAATAATCCTACAAATTGGAAAGTTGAAAATAGTTGGGGCGATAAACACGGAAAAAAAGGCCACTTTGTAATGAGTGATTCTTGGTTTAATGAATTCACCTATCAAATTGTAATAAATAAAAAATATTTATCAAAGGAACAAGAAAAACATCTTTTAAAAGATCCTATAGTATTAAAACCTTGGGATCCAATGGGTGCTCTAGCATTATAATTATATTTCTATAGTCTCTAAATATTTTAATTAGAGACTATTATTTTTTGGTTATATAAGAAATTAAAAATATAAATTTTAATATTTATTATATTTATGTGTTGGCATAATTTATTCAATTTGATATATTAAGCAAGCAAGATTAATATTAATAATAACTGATTAAATGCTAATTTTTATTGAAATTAGTATTTTTTGTTGTTTTTTTCTTGCCTTTGTTATATTTTTTATTAACTTTAGGGTAGTTCAAACTATTTAGTTTGTGTATAATCTCAAAGGTTATATTTATAGTAAATAACAAGTCCTTTGACTTGTATCTGATATATTTTATTTAGGTCAAAGCGACCGAAAAGGATGATAATAGCATGATCGCTGATAAACAAATCAAGGAAACAGAAAATTCCTCAGTCGAGTTGTCCATAACATTGACAGCACAATCTATTGAAGATGCTTACTCTGCTTTATTAAAGAAGTATGCAAAAGACATCACAATTAAAGGTTTTAGAAAAGGAAAAGCTCCTTTAAATTTGATTGAAAGAAAATATGGTGAAATGATTCGTGAAGAATCTACATTTAACGAATTAGAAGAAAATCTAAAAGTTGCACTAGATGAAGTTGAAGATAAATATAAACCTTTATCTTTCAGCACACCTTCTCTTATGAATGAAGAAAGTTTAACACCTTTTAAAGCAAATAGTGATTTAACTTACACTGTATCTTACGACATTATGCCTCAATTTGAATTACCTGAATACAAAGGATTAGAAGTTGAAGCTCCATTTGCAAAAGTCTATAAAAAAGATGTAGATGCTGAAATTGAAAAACTTCGCCAACAAAACGCTTTTGTTGTAAGTAAAGAAGATGCTGCTGCTGAAGGTGACATAGTTACTGTAGATTTTGCTCAATTAGACGAAGATGGAAATGAAACAGGTGCTTTCAATAAAAAAGATGCTGTAATTACAATTGGTAAAACTCAAAACATCTTTGAACTTGATAACGAATTTATTGGTATGAAAGCAGGAGAAAGCAAAACTATTGAAAAAGAATTTGCTGATGATTTTGCTAATGAAGAATTTGCTGGTAAAAAACTTTCAATCAAAATTGATATGAAAGAAGTAAAATATAATGATGTTCCTGAATTAGATGATGATTTTGCACAAGATGTAAATGAAGAATATAATACTGTTGATGATTTAACAAAGG
>CAZPTG010000154.1:0-5877 GCA_964589355.1 uncultured Spirochaetaceae bacterium | reverse complement strand
AACTGGTGTAAGGGATCATATTCATGTTGTGGATTTAGCAAGTGGTAATGTTGCTGCCTGTGAATATGAAAATAAGGGTACAGAAATAGTGAATTTAGGTACCGGTATTGGTTATAGTGTATTAGATATGGTTAAAGCTTTTGAAAAAGCTAATAGTATTAAAATTCCTTATACTATTGCACCAAGAAGAGCTGGTGATATAGCTACTTGCTATGCAGATGCAACAAAGGCAAAAAAATTATTAAATTGGGAAGCTCAATATGATTTGACAACTATGTGTCGTGATTCTTGGAATTGGCAAAGTAAAAACCCAAAAGGTTATAATTAAATATTAGAATAATAATCAATTTCATAATAAAAAAGGCTATTTTTATATATAATTTATATAAAAAATAGCCTTTTTATTTCAAAGTTTAAAAAATATATAATAATATTGTTTTAGTTGTTTTTTTTATGAAAAAAGTAGACAACTTTTTTTTTAAGCATAAAAACTAGACAATTTTTAGAAAAAAATAAAAATTTCTGTATTGCGTGCACTGAATTTGTCCCATATTATTCGGATATAAACAATAAAAGGAGAAAAATAAATGAAAAAAGTATTTTTAGTATTATTAATGTTTTTTGCAAGCTTTTCTGTAATATTTGCAAATGGTAGTGAAGAAATTAAAGAAGATGCACAAGAGTGGCCAACAGAGCCAATAACTGTTATTTGCCCATGGGCAGTAGGTGGCGTTGCAGATTTAGTAAATAGACAAGCTGCAGTATATGGTGAGGAATTATTAAATCAACCAGTTTTAGCTACTAATGAATTAGGTGCGGGTGGTAATGTTGCATTAACAAATTATTTAAAAAACGAGGCTAATACACACAATTTAATTTTTGGTGGAGAAGGTGGATTTTCTATTGCTCCAAATGTTGATGGTAAAGAAGCTATCATGTTTAAATATGATGATTTTATACCTGTTATGAATATGTATTCTGCAATATTTGTTATGACTGCAGATGCTAATTTAAATATTAATGATATAGATCAATTAAAAGAATATGGAAAATCAAATAATTGTAAAGTTGCTGTTAATGGTGTAGCTGGTTCAGAAGCTTTTTTAGCCAAAGCTTTATTTAAAGAATTAGGTTTAGAGTTAACACTAGTTAGTTATAATGGTGCAAATTTAGCATTAGATGCTGTAGCAAAAGGAGAAACTGATTTTGCAATTTCTCATCAATCTCAAGCAAAGGGTGCTGTAGAGGGTGGATTAATTACTCCTGTTACTGTATTTAGTAAAGATCCAGTATCTAGTGATTTGTTTAAAGATGTAAAACCAATAGGTGCTTATGGTATAAAAGCTTATTATCCTAATACATGTTTCTTATTAATAAGAAAAGGTACATCTAATGAAATTGTTCAAAAAGTAAGAGAGGCTTATTTAACAATTATGCAAAAAGATGAAGTTAAAGAATTATTCAAAAAACTAATGATTGAAGCTTCTGATTGGACACCTGAAGAAATGGATGATCACATAGAAAAAGTTATTCAAATAGTTAATAACAATAAATAATAAATTTTAATAAATTATGATGGCTTAATATTTTGAGCCATCTATTTTTAATGAACAAGGGAAGAAAATGAATAAATTTATTGAAAAAATTGATGATTTTATAGACAAAATTGGAAATAAATTAGAAAAGCATTCTATAAAAGTTCCAATAAATACTGTTGGAGCTATTCTTTTTATTTTAGTTTCTGCAATTTTATTATATCTAGTTCCTAGCCAAATAAAGTTGAATACTACATCTCAAATTACAGCAAGAACTTTTCCTGTATTGATGTTAAGAATTGTATTGATTTTTTCAATAGTTTTATTGATTAAAGAAATTATTGCAATTATTAGAAAAAAAGAAAGAGAATTTAAGGAAATTTCTTTATTAGTTGAAGTAAGGTTTTTGATTTTGTTTTGTTTATTAATATTGTTTTTATTAATGTTGTATTTTACAAATTTTATTTTAAGTTCAATAATTTTTGGAGTTTTAATGCTTGTTTATTTTAGATCTAAAAGAATATCTAGTTACATAATTATTATTATTGCTGCTATTTTAATTGGATTATTGTTTCAGAAAGTACTTCATGTACGCTTACCATAGGAGAGTTAAAAATGGATTTATTTTTTCAAGGATTTGAATTATTGTTTAATATTCCTAATTTATTGTACATGAATTTAGGTTTGCTATTAGGTGTGATTTTTGGGGCTATTCCTGGTTTAACAGTTATTTTATGTATCGTATTATTCTTACCATTTACCTATTCCTTAGGAGCTGTTGAATCATTTATGTTCTTGTTAGGAATGTATTGTTCAGGATCTTATGGTGGTTCTATATCAGCAATATTAATTAAAACTCCAGGAACTCCTCATGCTGCTGCAACTATGTTAGATGGTTATCCTCTAACAAAAAAAGGCCAAAGTATGAAAGCCTTAACTGTTGCTCTAAGAGCTTCAACTTTTGGAGGAATATTTTCTGCTGTAGTCTTATTATTCTTTGCTCCTAAAGTTGCGAAGTTTGCTCAAATGATGGGTACTCCTGAATATTTTTTGATATGTGCCTTTGGTTTAACAATTATAGCAGGAGTGTCGGGGAATAGTTTAGTGAAAGGGATAATTGCGGGTGCTTTTGGATTATTCTTATCAACAATTGGAATTGATGCAATGTCAGGTGGTACTAGATTTATATTTAATAATATTAATCTATATTCAGGTATTGCTTTAGTAATATCTTTGATAGGTTTATTTGCATTATCTGAAGTTTTAGCAAAAAGTGAAATACATAGTAAAAAAAATAGAGTAGATTCTTCTTCATTAGCTGAAAGAAATACTAAGCTATCGAAATCAGAGAAAAAGCAGACACGAAAACCAATGATTCTCTCTGGAATAATCGGAGTAATTATAGGTGTCATTCCAGGAACGGGAGCATCAATGGCAAGTTTTTTTAGTTATGATAGAGCTAAAAAAATTAGTAAAAAGCCCGAAGAATTTGGAAAGGGTTCTATTGAAGGAATAAGTGCTTGTGAAACAGCAAATAATGCAGTAACAGGAGCTACTTTAATACCTTTATTAACTTTAGGTATTCCTGGTGATGGATCTGTTGCAATAATGCTTGGAGCTTTAATGATAAATGGTTTAACTCCAGGTCCAAATCTTTTCGTTGAAAATGGTCCAATTATGTATGCTATTATGATTGGTTTAATTTTTGTAAATATTTTTATGTTTTTACAAGGAAAGTTTTTAACAAAATGGTTTGCACGTATTATATCAGTACCTGTAGAAGTCTTAACTCCTATTATTGTAATGTTCTGTTTTGCTGGAGCTTTCAGTGTTAATTCATCTCTTTTTGATATATCTGTAACATTGGTTTTTGCTCTAATCGCTTATATCGTTTCAAAGTTTGAATTTTCAACAATTCCAATTTTATTAGGTTTAGTTTTAGGAACATTAACTGAAGAAAACTTTCGAAGATCTTTAGTCTTAAGTGATGGTAGTTGGTCAATTTTTATATCAAGTCCAATTTGTATAGTTTTTTTAATATTTATTGTAATTACTATATTCTTGATTTTAAAAAGTCAAATTCAAAATAAAAAGAAGGGAGAATAAAATGGAGAAGACTAATATAGTTGTATATTTCTCAGATCAACAAAGAGCTGATACAATTGGCTGTTATGGGCAACCTTTAGATATAACTCCTAATTTAGATAAGTTAGCAAAAAATGGAGTAAAGTTTGAAAATGCTTTTTCTCCACAACCTGTATGTGGCCCATGTAGAGCTATTTTTCAAACTGGTAAACATGCTACAGACACTGGCTGTTTTAGAAATTCAATAGCTCTTCCAAAAAATGCAAAAACGATTGCTCATTATTTAGAAGATAATGATTATGAAACAGCTTATGTGGGAAAATGGCATTTAGCATCAACAGGAAATTTAGAAGAAAAGCCCTATCAAGATTATCAAACTAAAGCTATTCCAAAAGAATTAAGAGGTGGTTATTCTGGATATTGGAGAGCTAGTGATTTACTTGAATTTACATCTGATGGTTATGGTGGTTATGTATTTGATGAAAATAATGAAAAGTGTGAATTTGAAGGATATAGATGTGATTGTATAACTGATTATGCTTTAGATTTTATCAATAAGAGAGAAGATACAAAAAAACCTTTTATGCTATTTTTATCTCATATAGAGCCTCATCATCAAAATACGGCACATCATTATCAGGGTCCTATTGGAAGTAAAGAAAAATATAAAGACTTTGTTTTACCAAAAGATTTAGAATTACTTGGGGGTGGAGATGCTAGAGAAGAATATCCAGATTACTTAGGTCAATGTAATTCCTTAGATACTAATTTAGGAAGAATAATTGATACCTTAAAAGAAAAAAATATATATGAAAATACAGTCATAATATATGTTAGCGACCATGGTTCTCACTTTAACACTAGAAATAAAGATTCTCATCTTAATGGATATGATGATTATAAGAGAACAGCTCATGATGCTGCTCTAAAAGTTCCATTAATAATTAGTGGTGGAAAATATAATAAAGCAAAAGTTGTTAAAGATTTAGTTAGTACAGAATCATTAGCAAAAACTATTTTAGCTATTGCTAAGATAGATATAGAAGATCAAATGATTGGAGAAAATCTTCTTGACGTTGTAAATGGGGTCAATGATAATAGAGAAAATGAAGTATATGCTCAAATTTCTGAAAGTAGAGTTGGCCGATGTGTAAGGACTGAGAAGTATTTATATAGTATTTATGCTCCTGAAGTTAATGGAGGTGCTGTATCTTCATGCACAAAATATAGAGATGATTATTTGTATGATATGGAAAAAGATCCTTATCAATTGAATAATCTAGTTGATAATGATGAATATTTATTGATTAAAGAGGAATTGAAAAATAAAATTAAAACTTGGATTAAACAAAATGAAAGGATAGATATAACAATTGAATAGAGATAATTATGGCTAAAAAATTTAAGAAAGATTTGATATATGATTTTATAAAAGTTTATATCGAACAAAATAAATATAATTCAATTAATAAAATACCTTCTGAACCTTATTTATGTACTAAATTTTCAGCTAGCAGAGAAACTGTTAGAAGTGCAATAAAGATGCTAAAAAATGAGAATATAGTGTTTTCTGTAAAAGGTTCAGGAACGTATTTTAAACCTGTTACTATTCAAGATAATATAATTGGAAACAATTGTAGATATAGAATAGCAACAATTATTCAAGGTCAAGATAAGTTGGCTAATAAATTGTTTTTAAAAGGAATTCAAAATGAAATTAAAGACAAAAATATTGAACTGCGAATATTTTATACAGATAATAAATTTTCAAATGAAAGAGCTTGTTTAGAAGCTTGTTCAAAAGGATTTGATGCTTTAGTTATTGATGGAGTAAAAGCTAGTTTAATGAATCCCAATTTAGATATTTATCAAAAAATTGAACAAAAAGATATTAAATGTATTTTTTATAATAATTATTACCCTGAAACTAATTTTCCAAAAATAATAATTGATGATAAAAAATGTGCTCATTTATTAGTAAAAAGAATTGTTGAAGAAGGCCATCGAGATATTGCTGGTATTTTTTATTGTGATAATTATCAAGGAACTGAAAAATATAGAGGTTTTATTGAAGCTTTAAATTATTATAAAATTGAGATAAAGGATGAAAATATTAAATGGTTAATTAGTGATAATATCTCACAAGAAAAAGAATTTGATAGAATTATTTCTAACTTTTTAAAGAATAATAAAAGTACAGCAATTGTGTGTTGTAATTTTATGATATTAAAACATATTCAAGAAAAAACAAGATATC
>CAZPTG010000153.1:0-5899 GCA_964589355.1 uncultured Spirochaetaceae bacterium | reverse complement strand
TTCTTCAATAAAAATAATATTTAATTTAGAAAAATCAAACTTATTAAGTTTGTCTTTTAAATTAATATTATTACATTTTGTTTTATGTAATTTTAAATCGACAATAAATGTGGAACCAGATCCTTTTTCACTATCAACTTTAATAGAGCCATTCATGAGTTTTACTAGATTATCTACAATTGATAAACCTAAACCAGATCCACCATATTTAGAAGTAATACTCAAGTTTTCTTGAACATATGGAACAAAAAGGTTGTTTATAAATTCTTTTGACATTCCAATGCCAGTATCTTCTATAATAAATTTGATTTGATCAATGTTTTTATTTAATTCTTGTGATTGTATATAAATATTTACATAACCATTTTCTGGTGTGAATTTTATAGCATTAGATATTAAATTCATAAGAATTTGTGTTATTCGAAGTTTGTCTCCCTTATAACAAATAGCAGAATCAATATTTGAGTTAACTTTAAAAAATAAATCTTTTTCTTTTGCTTTTGGTTGATTTAAAATTTCAACTGTATTTATTAATTCTAAAAGTGAAAATGCTTCATTATTTAATTTTAATTTACCACTTTCAAGTTTATTTAAATCTAAAACATCATTAATTATTTCTAATAAATAATTTGCAGAAAAATTTATACTATTAATTGATTCTTTCAATTTTATTTCATTGTTTAAATTTTGTTCAGCTAATTTTGACATTCCAACTATTGCAGATAGTGGTGTTCTCATATCATGGCTCATTTGTGATAAAAAATCACTTCTACTAATAGCTTCTTTTTCTCTTATATGACTTTCTAATTTATTTTTATTTCGTTCCTCAATGAAATTAAATAGAACAACTACAAGTATTAGAATAATTACTAATATCAAAAATAATGCAATATAAGCCATTTGAACTGTTTGAGAAACATTTTCAAGTAAATTGTTAGATAAATCTGAAATAGAGACTAAACTAACAATAAATTCATCTCTATCATTAATTAAAGCGTATTGAATTAAGAATTTTTTATTAATTTGAAAATATTTATGACTATTATTATTATTTTTTAAATCATTAGATATTTTATCAATAATAGATAATTTGACATTTGATTCTCTCAATGATTCAATAAGATTATTATTATTGTCTAGAAAATTATATTTATCATATTTAGGATTTAATAATATTTTACCATTTTTATCACATAAGAATATCATTACACGATTATCAAGCGAAGCAAGATTCATTTTTTCACGATATACTTCTTCATTTATTACTATCATAATTGAAACAATTTTTTCATTATTAATTATAAAGGGGGTTATAGTTTTCGATTTTATAAAATAATTGTTATTATTTGATAATTTTACAAAAGATGAAAAATTTTCACTATTTATTACAAGTTTATCTAAAACATTTTCATCTTTTATATTAAATGAAGATCCATCAAGCGTATAACATTTTTTAGCATCTGAGATTAAAACTAGTTTATAATTTTCAATTGATGGATTTATTTGATTATTTAATGATTTAATTTCATCGAAAGTGGTAGGTGATTTTTCTTCAAAGATATAAGAAAAAGAATTTAAAATCGAATGTATATTATTCTCTATTTCATTTAATCTACTCACTAATTGATATTCAATTTCTTCAATATAATTAGTTCTTTCCTCATCAATACTAGATTCTAATTCTAAATATGATTGGGAAAAAGTTTTAAGACTAAGCAATATTAATATTATAAAAGCTATTGTTAAAGTGAGTATTTTTTTATTCATATGCATCTTATATTAATATATAATATATCATTTAAAATATAAGAACTCAATAAAATATTATAAAAAAATATTATAACATTTTATTGAAAATAAATTATGTATTATATGGCTTTAAAAAGGGTTTTATAAGAAAAAAATATTTATTTTTCGTATTTCTATTGACAGTTATCCCCATCTTTTGTATATTCCCAATTGTTCGCCACCTTAGCTCAGCTGGCCAGAGCACGTGATTTGTAATCTCGGGGTCGTCAGTTCGAATCTGACAGGTGGCTTTTTTTAATTTAATAGTTTTTAAAATAGCTAATAAGAAAAAAATAAATATTTTTGTCTTATTAGCTATTTTTTATTTATTCAACAAAATATTCTTTTCTAAGAGCTTTTGCCTTATTCATATAAACATGTTTTAATGACTGTTTTTCCATATTGCATAAAATCATAACTCTAATAACTTTTTCTAGCATACCTTCAATTTTAGCCTCTTGTGAGCAAAATAAAGGAACATTAGAACAATAATTTGCTTTTCGCAAAGCAGCTGCTGGATTTCTTGTTATTAAATCTGGAGTAAGTGTAAAATTGATATTAATTAAATCAGTTTCATTTAAATTATTTAAATTCATAATTTTATCAAACATCAACTTTACCGCATTATCTATTTCATCAATTGAATCGTTTTCAACTGTAATTGCACCTCGAATTGCGCATAATTCTTTCATTAAAATACCTCTTAAATAATTATTGATTTTCCAGCTATATTATTAATAAAAGAATAAACAATATCTAAAACCAATATTAAAATTATTCTAAGTAAGCTTGAAATTAATATCTTAGTTGGAAAAACTTTGTCTCTAAAAAAAATAGCAAAGGAATAAACTATTGTCCATATTCCAAAAACCAAAGAAAATAATAAAAAAGTAGCTAGAAATTTTGATATAAATATTAAATATTCATTGTTTATATCATAGACTAAACCTAATGTATAAAATACAAAAATACCATAGCTTAACCAAATCATATACCAATGCAATCTATTTCCTAATTCTAAAACTCTTCTCGATTCTAACATTATATATATTCCCTAGGTGTTAAAAAAGTAACAAATACGCTTCCAGATAAACACTCTACACTTAATTTTCCACTAGATGCTTTATTTGATAGTGAAAAATGATTTGATTTTACTATAAAATTATTTAGTGGCCATTTTAATTCATTAGCATTAACTATTGATTTTGAATCAATAATAGAATTAATAATACTAATAGTTTCACCAATGCTAGTTGTAAATGTTTTTTTATCTTCAACTAAATATAGTGCATCTTTTCTTGTTAACCAACAAATAGGAGGACCATAATTTTTGAAAATCCCCCAAATGCCTAAAAGGTGATCCATTCTTCCTTCTCCACCACCTAATAAAATATATTCATCACATCCTTGATCTTTAGCATAAGCTATTGCTAATTCAGTATCTGAAAAATCTTTATCTTTATCATATCGTTGAAATTTTATATTGTCTAATAGCTCAATTTTTTTTAAAGAATCAAAATCGCCTATTGCTATATCACAATCAAGGCCTAATATTTCAACAACTTCAAGCCCACCATCTGCAGCTATAACTATATCAGCTTCTTTTGCAAAATCAGTTGGTAGTGATAAGGGGGCATTCCCATTTGTAACTATTATTGCTCTCATAAAATAATCCTAAAATTAATATTTGTATTAAACATTTTAAATATTTTAACCATTTATATAGTAATAGATTTTATAATATTTAGAAACAATAAAAATATTATTTATTAATAAAATATCTAAAGTATATTATATTGTATTTTTTTATATATTTAATAGTTTATGTTAATTTTTTTTCAATATTTATTAATTTTCTAATATTTATTTAAGGTTAAGTAAAAAAAAGTATAATTAATATTAAAATAATAGTTGTCAAACTATATTAAGTAATGTAGTATAAATTCATAAAAAAATAAATAAAGAGAGGATATTTATATGTCATCAGCTATAAACAGATTAAAATCTTTAGCTCTTAATCCTGCGGATATTATGATTCCTAAAAAGGGAATTGATTTAGAAAAATGGGCAGTTGTTGCTTGTGATCAATATACTTCTGATAGAGATTATTGGAAAAGAGTTGAAGAAAAAGTTCAAAATTCTCCAAGCACATTAAACTTAATTTTTCCTGAAGTATATTTAGAAGATGGTAATGAAAGTGAAGTAATTGAAAAAATTAACTCCAACATGAACAAATATGTTAAAGATGGAATTTTTGAAACATTTAACCAATGCTTTTTTCTAATTAAAAGAAGTGTAAATAATACACAACGATGGGGATTAGTTTGTGCATTAGATTTAGATAAATATGATTTTAGTGTTGATTCAACTTCATTAATAAGAGCAACAGAAGGTACTATTTTATCTAGAATTCCACCTAGAAAAAAAATTAGAGAAAATGCTCCTTTAGAATTGCCACATATCATGGTATTAATTAATGATGAAAAAAAATCTTTAATTGAACCTTTTACTAAAGAATTAACTAAATTAGAAAAAGTATATGATACTGATTTAATGGAAAACGGTGGTAAATTAGAAGGTTATTTAATTAATGGAGAAACTGCATTTACTCAAATGGCTGATGCTTTAGAAGGTTTGTATAACAATTTAGATAAATCCAATCCATTATTATTTGCTATGGGAGATGGTAATCACTCTTTAGCTACTGCTAAAAGCTGTTGGGAAGATATTAAAAAAGATTTATCAGATGAAGAAAAATTAACTCACCCTTCTCGTTTTGCTTTAGTTGAAATTGAAAATATTCATGATGAAGGATTAGAATTTGAACCTATTCATAGAGTACTATTTGATTTAGATAAACAGAAATTTGATAACTTATTAAGTGCACATTGTAGTAGTTTTGAAGTCACTAAATGTGATTCTAGAGAATCATTACAAAAATTAATTGAAGAAAAAGAAGGCCAAACTTTTGGATTAGCAACTGAAAATGATGGTTTAATGTTATATAAACTAAATACACCAGATGGTGCTATTGCAGCTGGTACTATCCAATTAATTTTAGATGAAATCATTGATAAAGATATTTGTGCACTAGATTATATTCATGGATTTAACGATACAATTGATTTATCTTTAAAAGATAATAATATTGCTTTATTAATGCCTGATGTTTCAAAGCATACTTTCTTTGATGCAATTATAAAAGATAAAGCATTACCTAGAAAAACATTTTCAATGGGTGAAGCAAATGAAAAAAGATATTATATGGAAGCTAGAGCTTTAAATAAATAATTCAAAATTAAAAATTAAAAAAATAATCTTCCCAAATTAATAAATATATTATTTTGGGAAGTTTTTTTTATTTTAAAATATCTTGGGGAATTTGGTATGAACCTTGTCTTAAAATTTTATATGGTTTGGATGTTACATTAATTAATGTTGATGGAGTTTGACCTTGCATTTCACTATCTACAACAAATGCAGAAACACGATCTTTATAATTTAATATAATATCTACTATATTTGTTAGAGAAGAATAGCCACTTTCATTTATACTAGTTGAATATATTGGAGAATTTAATTCTTTTAAAATAGATTGTAAAAATGGATCTGCTGGAACTCGAATTGCTAAAGTTCCACCATCTTTTTTATTCAAAACTGCAGTTAAAGAACACGGCCATAAATCAATAATATCTTGAGGTATATCACATAACTCTTTAGCTTGTTCTAAAGTAGCTAATACTAAAAAAGGTTTAGTTTCTCTTCTTTTTTTAATATTTCTAAGAGTTTCTTCAGCTTCTCCCATTTTTGCACATAAACCATAAATAGTATCACATGGTAATACTAATACATCATTATCATTTAATAATTCAATTGTTCTATTAAATGTATTCTCTTGTTCAATATATAATACTTCTGAATATTCATCATTAAGCATGTTTTTTCTCCATTTTTTTTGATATTAATAAATAACAAATACTAATTGCAATACCAATTGGTAATGATAATAAAAAAAAATGATAATTTTTCCAATTTATAAAAAAATTTTTATAATTATCAATATTGTTTTTTATAATAATTTTATCATTAATATTTGATTTTTTTTTTTATT
>CAZPTG010000152.1:0-5916 GCA_964589355.1 uncultured Spirochaetaceae bacterium | reverse complement strand
TGTTTTTACTATATTTGTTAGCTTAGATTTACATCTCTTAAATCATTTTTAAATAAACTAAAGCTATAATAGATGACAAAATCTAATAAGATTTATATTATGTATAAATAGGAGTTATGTGTGAATAAAAGTGATGTCCCAGTTCTAAGTGTCAGTGCTTTAACCTCTTTAATAAAAGACAAGCTAAATGAGAATTTTCCTTATTTAAATTTAATAGGAGAAGTATCAAATTTTCGCCCATCCTCAACAGGGCATTGGTATTTTTCTCTAAAAGATGAATCAGCATCGATATATATTGTTATGTTTAAAAGCAATACATGGAAAGTTTCTATACAGTTAAAAGAGGGTGATAAAATACAAATATATGGTGTATTAGATGTTTATCCCCCTCGAGGAACTTATTCTATTAAATGTGATAGTATTTCTTTTATAGGCAAAGGAGATATTCTAGCGAAACTAGAAGAGAGAAAATTATTATATAAAAATGCTGGTTGGTTTAATGAAAATTTAAAGAAATCTATTATAAGATTTCCTAAAAAACTTGGTATTATTACAAGTCCTACAACAGCAGCTCTCCAAGATGTATTACAAGTTTTAGAAAGAAGAGCCCCTAATTTAGATGTAATTATTATCCCTTGTACTGTTCAAGGAAATAGTGCTTCTAAAACAATTTCTAAAGCAATAGAAATTGCAAACAATTTTGATCTTTGTGATCAACTAATTCTTACAAGAGGGGGAGGATCTATTGAAGATTTACTACCTTTTAGTGAAGAAATAGTTTTAAAATCAATTTTAAGTAGTGATATTCCAATAATAAGTGGAGTTGGTCATGAAATAGATTTTGCTCTTTGTGATTTTGTTAGTGATTTAAGAGCACCAACCCCTTCAGCAGCAGCTGAGTTAGCTAGTTCTGGCTTTGTTGATATAAGAAATCAATATAAGGAATTAAGCATATCAATAGAAAATTCTCTTTCAAATAAAATTAATTATTTAGAAGAAAAGATTTCAAAATATAATATTGAATATCTAAATACTTATATAAATTCTAAAATTGATAATATTTATTATAAAAGTATAAATAGTGTTAACGAATTAGAAACATCAATAAATAAAATAATTATTGATTATGAAAATAAATTAAATATAGCAAAATTGGAAATAAGTGCTTTAAATCCTAAATCTATACTAGATAGAGGCTACTCGATTGTAAGAGATAATAATAATAAAATTATAAAAAAGTCTGATGATGTTATGAGTAATGATTTAATAAATATCACACTAAAAGATGGCAACATAGTTGCAGAGGTAAAAAAATAATGGATTTTGAAAAAAAACTAAAAAGAATGGAAGAAATTGCTTCAGCATTAAGAAATAATGAAACACCTTTAGAAAAAAGTATTGAATTATATGAAGAAGGTATGATACTTTCTAAAGAATTAGAAAGTAAACTCGAAACTATAAAAAGAAAGATTAAAATCGTTGATATAAAAAATGAAAATGAAATCGAGAGTGAAGATTTTGGAGATATGTAATGTTAAAAAAAGAAGAAAATAAAACAATAAGTTTTTTAATTCAATGCGAAGATAAAAAAGGTATTATGCAAAAATGTGTAAACTTTTTTACAGATAGAGATTTTAATATTTTACATTGTCAACAACATACTGATAGTTATGAAAATATGTATTTCATGCGAATGGAAGTTGATATGTCAGATTTAAAAACTTCAAGAAAAGTTTTAGAAAATGAATTTGATAATTTTGCAAAACAAAATGAATTACAATGGTCTTGTCATTATAGTGACTACTGTCCAAGAGTGGCAATTTTAGTAAGTAAAACTAGTCATAACTTATATGATTTAATTGCAAGGAAAAATCAAGGTCAATTACATTGCGAAATTCCTCTTATAATTTCTAATCACCCCAATTTAGAAAAAATAGCAAATAGCTTTAGAATCCCTTTCTATTACTTACCTGTAACAAAAGAAACAAAAAAAGAACAAGAGAAAAAAGTTAACAATTTATTAAAACAATTTGATATAGATTTAGTAGTATTAGCTAGATACATGCAAATCCTTAGTTCTGAATTCATTGAAGAATGGATGGGAAAAATAATTAACATACACCATGCTTTTCTACCAGCCTTTCAAGGAGCAAATCCTTATCAAAAAGCCTATGAGAGAGGTGTTAAAATGATTGGAGCTACATCTCATTATGCAACAGCCGATTTAGATCAAGGTCCTATCATTGAACAAGAAGTAATGAGAGTTGGTCATGAGCTTACACCAAAAGGATTAAAAGAAGTTGGAAAAGATGCAGAAACAAGGGCACTTGCAAAAGCAGTTCAAGCTCATCTTGATTCTAGAATTTTAATCTATAAAAATAGAACTGTAGTCTTCAATACAAAAAACTAGCAAGCAATTATTTATAATTTTTTAACTGAACTTTAATTTAGTTCAGTTTTTTTTATTATAAATTTTCTCTTAATATATCATTTATAATATCTAAATCATTTTCATTTACAACAAAAACACCTAGTTTTACTAATTCTTGAGTAGTTATACCTTGGCCTTTAACTATATTGTTAGAAAATGTCCCATCATATACATTATTTACCCCGCAAGAAGGAGAATTGCTTTTTAAAATAGCAAATTTTATATCATTTGCAACTACTTTATTATGAGCAATTTTAGCACCTTTAACAAAATATGAGCTAACATCTTCCCCCACTTTATTTAAAACAAAATCATCTACTATCTCACAAGGATATCTTGGGACTTCTAAACCAGATTCAACCTCAGGACATATCGCTATAAAATTATGAACGTGTTTGTATATATTTATTAATTCAAATAGCGAATCTTTTTTTAAAATTTTACCATCATAACGACAAGGAAACCCTAATAAACAGCGCGAAATTAATATATTCATAATAATTTATCCTCTAGGCAAACCGTTTGCCTTTTCTTTGTAGCAGGGTTTATAAAGTTAATTGAATTGCATGTTAAACCAAATTCATCAGATTCTATTCCACCGTACAATTTATCCCCAATTAATGGATATCCACTCCATGCCAAATGACATCTTATTTGATGTCTAAACCCATTAGTTAAACAACAATTAAAATAAAAAAGATTATCTTCTTTTTTAATAAAATTAATTATTGTTTTATATTTTGTTTTAGAAGCTTTAGATAATACTATTTTAGAACAATCTTCCATCACAGGCCTAACACTTTTTCTACCTTTTCCATAATGCCTAAAAAAAGATTCTACCACCACGCTCCTATTCTCAATTATGCTTTCAAAAGGGAATTCAAAAAACCCTTGCATTAATTTAGTGCTATATGTAGTTCTAACTATATAATTTTTTTCAAAATTATTTTTTTTTTGTTCATTTATTAAAAAATCAAAACTCTCTTTATTTTTAGCAATTAAAACTAAACCATCAGTTAATGTATCTAAACGATGTAAAACTCCACCTTCATGTTTGGAATAACCGCTAAAACTTTTAACATCTATACAATATTGACTAATAGCATCTAACAATGTATTACCCATACCTCCATTTTTTAATGGTACAGTTGGCATCTTAGATAATTTATTTACTACTAATAAATTATGATCTTCAAATATGATGTTATTACTTATATTATACTTCACTAAAATTTCTCTCTATTATTTACTTATATTAAGTATAAAACAATCTAATACAATACACAAGAAAATATTTTAAAGAAGAAACTACAAAAGACTAAAAAATTTATATAAATTGCAACTAATCAACCTATTAAGAACTTAGAGGGGGTTGCATTAACTAATTCAATTAACAAATTAAATGTAGATAATAAAATATAGATAAAAATCTTTTCACAAATTTATTTTTTTATTGTATACTTAGCTCATGCAAGAGATACCAATTAACACATATTCATCCCCTACTGTAATTTTAGATTTAATTTACAGATTAAAAGTAAAAGATGTTATGCACACAGAACTAGTTTGTGCAACTATGAATTCAACATTAAGAGAAATTCAACATCTTATGAAAGAAAAAAAAATAACAGGAGTTCCAATTGTTCAAGGAAAACGACTTATAGGTTTAGTTTCTATGGATGATATTATTCAAGCTCTAGATAAAGGCTATATTGAAGAAGCTTGTAAATCTTATATGAGTAGAAATATTATTGTATTAGAAGATGATATGCCTATTTCATTTGCAATCAATTACTTTGATAAGTTCTCATTTCATAGATTTCCTGTTTTAAATAAACAAAAAGAATTAATTGGTATGATAACATCAAGAGATATTACTGCAACGCTTTTAGTCGAAATAAATAGAGAGATGGAAACACTTGAAAGAAATCAAGTAAATAATAATTTAAATCAAGAAAACAATATTAACGGTGAAGTCCATAGCTACAATATTATCAAACACGATTTTGAAAATGCTGGATATGCTAGCACACAAATCAAGAAAAAACTTAAAAAAGGTGGTATTGCTAATCAAATAATTAGAAGAGCTGCAATAGCATCATATGAGATGGAAATGAATATAGTTGTCCATTCTAATGGAGGACAATTAATTGCCACATACACTCCAGATAAAGTAATTATAAGTGCCCAAGATAGAGGTCCTGGAATTAATAATATTGAAGAAGCCCTAACTCCTGGATGGTCTACTGCAAATGATTGGATTAGATCGCTTGGATTTGGTGCAGGAATGGGATTACCTAATGTTAAAAATGTTAGTGATGATTTTACAATAAAAAGTAGCGAAAAAGGTACAACCGTAACTTCAACAATAAATTTACAAAAAAAAGACGAGGAAAAATAAATGACAGTTAATGAAATAACACAAATTGAAGGATTTAAAACAATTACACTAAATGAAGAAACACAAGAAGTTAAAACAGCTTATACCGGAGATTCATTAAGTGATGTTTTTGCCAATGTAGGTGCTGATTCAGTTCTAATTACTGTTCAAGCTCATAAAAATACAATCGCAGTTTGTTCTCTAGCCTCAATGCCTGCTATTATTATTTGCAATTCAAGAAGTTGCCCTGATGATATGATAAAAGCGGCTAAAGAAAATGATATATCTATTTTTGCAACAGATGATACTCAATTTATAGCAAGTGTAAAAATCGCTAAAGCACTCAATCTTTAATTTTTATGAAAATCAAAATTGATCTACACAATCATAGTTGTTTATCTCCATGTGGTAGTGATGATATGATACCGTCACTAATTGCTTTTGAAGCAATGGAAAAAGAGATAGATATCCTTGCCTTAACAGATCATAATTGTTCAAGAAATCTTATACCTTTTAAAGAAGCTTGTGATTTATGTGATATAATCCCTATTTTTGGAATGGAAGTAAACACAATTGAAGATGTCCATGTTCTAACATTATTTGAAAAAATAGAAGATGCACAAGAGTTTGGATTCTATATTGAAACTCTTCTACCAAAGATAAAAAATGATCCTAAATTATTTGGAAATCAAAATATTGTAGATATGGAAGGAAATATAATAACAACATTTGATAAATCACTTCTTACAACTTGTGGTATTTCTCTTGAGGATGTTGTTAATGAGTGTTTATCACGAGATGGGTTAGTAATTCCAGCTCATATTGATAAAAAAGCTAATAGTATATTATCAAACTTAGGGTTTTTACCAGATTTAAATTATTCTGCACTAGAAGCTATTAGACCTTTTGATTTGAAAGAAACAAATAACAAAACAATTATTCAAGGATCAGATGCCCATTATCTTGAACATATTGGAAGAAGATCGTGTTTTATAGAATCGAATGAAATTTCATATCAAGGGTTAAAGCAAGGATTAATTGATGGTAAAGTAAGTTATATTCATTAAAAAAAGACTTCAAATGAAGGCTTTTTTATAATCAAATA
>CAZPTG010000151.1:0-6017 GCA_964589355.1 uncultured Spirochaetaceae bacterium | reverse complement strand
TATTTATACAGAGCAAGAGATTGTTGAAATTATTCAGCAAATGCAACAAGAAATGTTATATCGAGCTCAGAAACAGCAAGATATTGAAGCTGAAAATAATTTGATACAAGCTGAAAATTTTTTGTCAAAAAATTTAAAACAAGAAAGTGTAGTTAATACTGATTCTGGCTTACAATATAAGATCCTTCAAAGTGGAAATGGAGAAAATCCATCAATAGATGATAATGTTGTTGTTAAATATAAGATATATAATATTGATGAAGATCTTCTTTTAGATAGTGATGGTGAAACAGTATTTGAATTGAATACTTTAGTTCCTGGTTTTATTGAAGGCATTAAACTAATGAATAAAGGATCAATATATAGATTTTTTGTTCATCCTAAATTAGCTTATGGTATGGAAGGTACAGACGATATTCCACCAAATTCTTTATTAATATTTGATGTTGAATTAATCGAAATAATAAAAGATTCTGATTCTTTGAAAAAAGAATAAATAAGAGGTTTAAAATGGAAAAAACAAATTTTTTTAAGAAAAATTTAATTATATCAATGATTTTTGGAATTATTGTAGCTCTATTTGGTATAGTGTTATTGTTTCAAGGAAAAGAATTAATTAGTTATGTAGTTTTACTATATGGTCTTTTTAGTATTTATAACGGTGTTAAAGGCCTTGTTTTTGCTTCTAAAATTCAGACACAAAGAAAAACAAAAAATGTAAATTCCTTTTCATCAATATTTAGTATATTAATTGGTATTATTATTATAGTTTATCCTTATTTTACATCAACTTTAGCAGTAAATATTATTATTTATTTATTAGCAATTCAACTATTAATTTCAGGTTTAAATAACTTGTTTAGTTCTTTTGGCTTAAGAAATACCGATTTTTTTAGCTCTTCATTTTTAGCAAATGGTACAATTAATATAATAATTGCTTTAATTTTCTTTTTATTCCCAACTCAAGTTGCTCAATTTTTTCTAAAAATTATAGGTATGATTTGTATACTATATGGATTGGGACACTTTTTTTGGAGTTATCGTATAAGAAAAGTTGAAAAAAATTTTGAAGAAAAAAACGTAGAAGGTGAATTTGAGAAACTTGATTAGCTTATTTATTATATGTATATTTATTCAATAACTATACATATATTATTGACACTAATTTAATTTTGGCTATAATAGAAAATATGAAAACTTTAAGAACAATACATCATCATTTATTAGGTTTTAACCAACTCTAAGTGGTCTGGATTGTTCGTTGTATCCTTTTAGTCTCCGCTTAGCGGAGATTTTTTTTTATATAAATTTTTTTATAGGAGTATGAGAATGAAAGAGAAATTAAGAATAGCTATTCAAAAGAAAGGTAGATTAAGTGAAAAATCTTTAGATTTAATAAAAACTTGTGGAATTCATTTTGGTTGTGATTCAAGAGTTCTAAAAGAAGAAGCAACAAACTTTCCAATTGAATTTTTATATATAAGGGATGATGATATTCCCTCATATGTTGAACAAGGGATAGCAGATATTGGTATAGTTGGAAAAAATGAATATGATGAACAGCAAATTCCATTAATTATTGCAAGAGATTTAGGTTTTGCAAAGTGTAGATTATCAATTGCTGTTCCAAATGATTTTAAATATGATGGCTTAAAATCACTAGAAGGTAAAAAAATTGCTACAAGTTATCCAAATATTTTAGATTCAGTATTAAAAGAAAATGGAATAAATGCAACTTATGCTAGTGTAAGCGGGGCTGTTGAAATAACTCCAACTATTGGTATTTCTGATGTTATTTGTGATTTAGTAAGCACTGGAACAACATTAAAAATGAATGGCTTAAAAGAAGTTGAACAAATATATACTAGTTCAGCTATTATGATACAAAATAAAAAATTAAATGATGAAAAGAAAAAAATATTAGAAAGATTGCTTATTAGAATTGATGCTGTTCATAGAGCAAAGGACTATAAATATGTTAGTTTTAATTTACCAGAAGAGCATTTAAATGATGTTGGTCATATCGTAGGTTCAATGAAGTCTCCAACAGTAACAAAATTATTTGAAGAAGGTTGGGTTTCTGTACAAACTGTTGTTGCTGAAGATAGCTTTTGGGATGCTTTTGAAAAGTTAAAAGCAATTGGAGCTCAAGGGATTTTAGTAACTAAAATTGAAAAAATGACGGAGTAATATTTATGATACCATACTATTTCAATCCTTCAGAGGATGAATTATTAGACATCTTATCTAGAGAATTAAGCGATGATATTGATGTAAGAAAAAATGTTCAATCAATAATTGATGATGTAAAAAATAGAGGTGATGAAGCTTTATACTATTATGCTAAAAGGTTTGATAAAGTTGAATTAAATGACCTTTTTGTTTCAAAAGAAGAATTTGATTTATGTGATTCTTATGTTGATGAAAAACTTAAAAAGGCAATAATTAGAGCAAAATGTAATATTGAGAGTTTTCATAAAGCTCAAATCCCTGTAGGTGAAGAAATTGAAATTGAAAATGGTATAAATTTGAAAAGAAAAATTGTTCCAATTAATAGTGTAGGTTTATATATTCCAGGAGGTACAGCCCCTTTATTTTCAACTGTTCTTATGTTAGGAATTCCTGCTATAGTAGCTGGATGTAAAGATATTATTTTAGCAACTCCTCCTACAAAAGATGGTAGCGTAAATCCTATAGTATTATATACTGCAAAATTAATTGGGATTGATAAAATAATAAAAGTTGGTGGGGCGGGTGCAATTGCTGCTTTATCATATGGTACAAAAAGTATAAAAAAAACTGATAAAATCTTTGGACCTGGTAATAGATATGTAAGTTATGCAAAGATGTTAATATCTTCAAGAACTTCAATTGATATGCTTGCTGGTCCTAGTGAAGTAATGGTAGTTGCAGATGAAAATACTAATGTAAGATTTGCTGCAAGTGATTTTTTATCTCAAGCAGAACATGGTCTTGATAGTCAATCTATATTATTAATTTTAGCAGATAAAGAAAATTCTATAGTTTTTAAAGAAAACTTTATTAATGAAGTAAAAAAACAATTAGATAGTCTTGATAGAAAAGATTATTTATTATCATCATTAGATAATTCTAAAATAATTTCTTGTGATAATTTTGAAAAATGTATTAATATTATTAATGAATATGCTCCTGAGCACTTAGTTTTGAATCTAGATAAAGCAAAAGAAATTTGCAACTTTGTTATAAATGCCGGATCGATTTTTATTGGTCCATACGCATGTGAGAGTGCCGGGGATTATGCAAGTGGGACAAACCATACTTTACCAACAAGCGGTTGGGCAAAAAGTGTATCTGGTGTAAGTACAGATTCTTTTATAAAAAAAATAACAATTCAAGATATTGATATGAATGGCATGAAATCATTAGGTGAAACAATTATTACTATGGCTGAAGGAGAAAGTTTAATAGCTCATGCTAATAGTGTAAAGGTTAGAATGGAAGGTATAAAAAATGATTAAAGATTTAATTAGAAAAAACATTAGAGAACTTACTCCGTATAGTTGTGCTAGAGATGAATTTAATGGAGTTGCAAAAGTATTTTTAGATGCAAATGAGAATTATAAATCTTATTCTCAGTTTAATTATAATCGATATCCTGATCCTCATTGCACATTATTAAGAAAAGAATTAGAAAAAAAATTAAATCTTCCATTTGATAAAACTGTAATTGGAAATGGAAGTGATGAATTAATTGATAATTTAATAAGATCTTTTTGTGAACCTAAAGAAGATAAAATTGCTATTATGAATCCTACATATGGAGCTTATAAGGTTTTTGCCGATATAAACGATATTGAAACAATATCCATTAATTATAAAAAATCATTTGAGATCGATTTTGAATTATTAAAAAAAACAATAAATGAGGAAAGTAATTTAAAATTATTATTTATTTGTTCTCCAAATAACCCTACAGGACGAGCTGAAGAAATTGAGACTATTGAAAAGATATTAAATATTTTTAATGGAGTAGTAATTGTAGATGAAGCTTATGCTGAATTTAGTGATAAAGAAAGTAGTGTAAACTTGATTGATAAATATGATAATTTGGTTGTATTGAAAACATTGTCAAAGTGTTTTGCTGCGGCAGGAATTAGATCTGGTATAATGATAGCAAATTCTGAAATAGTTAGTGTAATTAATAAGATGAAAGCACCGTATAATGTTTCATCATCAACTCAATTAGAAGCTTTAAAAATTTTAGAAAATAGTGATGAAATTTACAAACAAAGAGATGAAGTAAAAAAGAGAAGAGAAGAATATTTTAATTTATTTAAACCTTTAGATATTGTAAAAAAAATTTATGAAAGTGATGCAAATTTTTTATTAATGGAAGTTAATGATAGCACTGAATTGTGTAAGAAATTACAAAAAAAGAAAATAATAATTAGGAATAGAAGTAAAGATTTATATTTAAATAATTGTGTACGTATTACTATAGGAAGTGAAGAAGAATGCTTATCAGTATATAATGCAATTAAGGAGATTCAAAATGAAACAAAATAAAGGTCCTTTATTGTTTTTAGAGTGTAATTCGTTATTATTAAAAGAAAAGAAAATAAAATATCCTCAATTTCATCCTTTAATTTTTAGAGGTTTATCTAAAATAGTAGATAAAGGTAATTTTAATTTAGTATTATTATATTGTTGCGAAGATAATAATTATACAAATGATGAAATTTATGAATTGTGTGAATATATAAAAAATGAATTTGCAAAAGAAAAAATTTATTTTGAGAAAGATTTAATAGATTATGATTTAAATAATTTTTGTCCAAAATTTACTTTAGATAATTTGAAAAATCGAGGTTATTTAAATGGTGATTATGATATAAAAAATTCATTTATAATTGGATGCAATGGAGACAATTTAAAACTTGCAAAAGAGTTAGAATTTAATAGTATATCTTATTCTAATCCTAATAAATGTAAAAATCATGATTCTGTTTTAATTAGTGATGATTGGAATAATATAGCTAATTTTTTAGTTGAATCAGATTTAAAACCTTCTCGTAAAGCTAATGTTGTAAGAAAAACAAAAGAAACTAATATTGATTTAGAAATTAATCTTGATGGTACGGGTAAGTCTAATATAGATACTAAAATCAAGTTTTTTGATCACATGTTAGAACAAATATCGAGACATAGTGATATAGATATTAATTTAATTTGTGATGGAGATGTTGAGGTAGATGAGCACCATAGTGTTGAAGATGTTGCAATAGCTTTAGGTAGTGCTATAAGGGAAGCTATTGGTGATAAAAAAGGGTTGTCTAGATATGGATTTAGTTTATTAGCTATGGATGAGGTTGTTTCACAATGTGCAATAGATTTTTCAAATAGGCCCTATTTTGTTTATGATATTCCAATAACTAGAGAGTATATTGGCTCTTTTCCTACTGAAATGTTTTCACATTTTTTCAAATCATTTAGTGATTCAAGTAAATCAACACTGCATATAAATGTGACATCAGGTAATTCTCATCACATGATTGAAGCAGCTTTTAAATGTTTTGCTAAATGTTTAAAGCAAGCATTATATGTTTATCCTTTTAGTGATAAATTACCAACTACAAAAGGAGTTCTATGATGGTTGCAATAGTAAAATATAATGCAGGAAATATTCAAAGTGTTAAATATGCATTAGAAAGATTGAATGCTGATTTTATAGTTAGTGATGATCCTAAAGAATTAAAAAAAGCAGATAAAATAATATTTCCAGGTGTTGGAGAAGCTTCCTCTGCTATGAATTATTTAAAAAAAAGTAATTTAGATACAATATTGAAAGAATTAAAGCAACCTTTTCTAGGTGTTTGTCTTGGTCTTCAACTTATGTGTGATTCAAGTGTTGAAAATAATACAAAGTGTTTAGATATTTTTGATTATAGAGTTCAAAAATTTGATGATTCTAAAGGTTATAAACTACCTCATATGGGATGGAACCGAATCTCTTTTGATAAAAATAGTCCTCTTTT
>CAZPTG010000150.1:0-6076 GCA_964589355.1 uncultured Spirochaetaceae bacterium | reverse complement strand
ACCGAAATCACTGGCACAATAAAACCGGAATCGCTGGCACAAATCGAACCGTGTTGTCCACTTTTAACCAATGGATCTCAAATTAAATATCTTTATCAATTTGCTGAATACCTGAACATATAGTTTCTATTATCTTATCCATTTCTGAAATTTCATTGATTATTTTATAACAAGTTTCATTTTCATCCTTTTCAAAATCATGAAAATAATTATCAAACTCATTCCTTAACTCTGAATCAAATGATTTAAGCACAAAACCTTTTTTATCTGAATTCAATGTATAGCTATAATTTATTGTCATAATTAAAATATCATAACTACAAATTTTAATGAGAGGATAATTTTCTTTGGTCCTATAATTATTTATATCAATATGTTTTACACTAAAGTTTAAAGTTTCTTTAGAAATTAGCTCTTGAAATAATATAAATAAGTATAAGTCAGTATGCTTGCCATTGTAAGTTGAATTTTTTAAAAGACGAATATCTAACTGATTCGTAAAGTCAAATAATCTGTTTTTGCAGTATCTAATTACAGCAGGATACTTAATAACATATTTTCGCCAATCGTTTAAATCATTATTTTCAATAACTTCTTTCAATTCTCTGGTTTCATCTAATAAGGCTTTTAAATAACTGCGTTTCTTTTCATTATTAAAAACCTTACGCCAATTATCATTTAAAACCCTTAAACTTCCCTTTTCGGACTTGCAAAAAGAGTATTTATAACCAGAACTCAACGCATAGTCTCCTTTGGCTAACAAAGAACGGTGTAATTCAAAGTTATTTTTTTCAATATTCCCAGAAAATAGAATACTTAGTTTATCTCCATACTTTTCAAAATCATTAAAATTGGTAGGATCATCAAGTAAATTAAATATAAAATCAATTTGTCCATAAAAATATTCATGGTTTTCGTACTGAAGAATTTTATCTTTCCATTTTGAGTCTTTAAAATATTCTAGTTTCCTTTTTTCTTCCTTTGCTTGAAATTCAAAAAATTCAATAATTACATCATTTCTTAATAATTCATTTTCTATGTTGTATTTATATATAGAAAGCTTTCTGATTGCCTTGACCGCCTTAATAAAATTTTCTGGATTTTGTATATAAGTATTATATATCAGATTTCTGCATATACGCATCCATGAATTTAATTGAATAATATCTTTGTCAGTAAAACAGAAAGAATCATCGTTTATAAATAATAAAAGCGCATAATAAAAAACTCTATCCCAAAGTGAAGGATTTGACTTTTCTGTTAAAAAGAAATGACTTAATTTAATTGTCCTATCCGATGAAAATGGTTTACAGTAAATGTTTTCTAACCCAATATTTATAGCATCCATTTTAACATCTGTTAAATTATCAAGCGTTTTAAATAAGAATGATAAGCTTTCTGTTGAAAAGAAGTTTGTATTTTCATAAATATCAAATGATATGAAAGAATTTTCTTCACTTGATTTTCGTATTCTTTCTATTAAATAATCATTAATATCTTTTTCTGGTGTTTGAACAATATATTCATAAAGATTAACATTTTTTATAAAATTATAAATAGTATCATCCACCTGGTATGTTTTATTATTTTTAAGATTCCAAAATAAATCTAACCAGATTGTATCAATTTTTTCTTCCCATTTATCATTTAGTACGTTAACTGAATCATTTTTCTTAATATATTCTTGAAACCATGCTTTAAAATGCTCAAAATCTGTCAAGTGTTTTCCCCGGGCATTCATCTTAACATATAATTCATCTGTTTGCTCTAATTGATCTATATCAAGAAAATCGAATGTTATTTTGTTATGAAGAGTTAGATTATTCCACATAAACAATATCATTTCTTCATGTTCATATTTTAAAATTTCATGGAATGAATCCAGCATATTTAACATTCCATCAACAGAAGGGTCTTTTTTCAATTTCTTGAAAAAAAAGGTAGATTTTTCTATTTGCTTAGAAAGCTGTCTATCTGGATCAAATATCTGCTCAACTTTATCGGGTGGAATATTGATTAAATATTCGCAAAATTCTGTGGTGCTTTTTCTTGTTCTGTATTTAAATCCCGATAATTTATTTAAAATATCATTTTTTGATTCATGATTTATTCTCATTACTAAATACCAATGTAATAAAAACAATGTGGTTAATCGCTGTTGTCCATCTAAAGGAATTAACTTTTTTTCACTTAAATTCTCACCATCACTTAACTTTTGTTCTAAATCATACTTAATCAGCATATCTAAATTGCCTGCATAGCCCTGCACCGCTTTTAATACATTACGAATAGCTTCTTCGTTTCTTTTTAAAATTTCCTGTTTATCCTTTCCCTCAATTCTTCCATAAACAAAATCTAGATGAAGTTTACTATCATCTTTTGATTTTAAGGCGTTAATAATATCACTTACAAATTTATTTCTAATTGGAGTTACTCTTGCATTTTTTCTACCTTGCGCATAATCTCTTTGTATTACAGGAATTTCAATCTGATTATCTGAAATTACTTCCCAAAAAGTACTTGTTTTACTATTCACCATCTAATTGAATGTTTAAATAATTATTTATTATTTCACCTAAGGCACTTTCATAATCATTTCTATCTACATGTCCCCAATATGTAAATTGTATATTTTCAATATTTTTTGCATAATACTTTAAAAAAACATTCTTAGTTCCAAGTGGTATAAACACCTTAGTTCTTTTTCCATCTTCTTCCTCAATATATCCCTGACGATCAATTGCTAGGATAATATTTCTTTTATTTCTAAAATTCTTATTATTAATTTTACTATTTGTATTCCCATCTAACAAACATAGGTTACGGATACTATCTTTGTCCAATATATTATCTAATTCTAATGTAATTTCTTTTACCTTATTCTTAATATCCATTGGAATTTCTCTTTCTTTATTCAAATCTTTAATATCTTGCTCTACTCTTTCAAGATTGTTTTTTACAGATTGAATTCCTTCTTTTTCATTTGAATCTTCAATTAGATATTTAATATCTTCTATCCATTCCAAAACTTCATATATATACTTAAAATCCTTCGGTTTCTGTGCATGAATATGCTCTAAACTCCATTTCTGAGTCTTTAACTTATCAAATGGAAACCTATAATTAAAATCACTGGTTTCATAAATAGCAATATTAAAAATCAGCAAAAAAGTTTGAGTTTCATTATACGTTTTATATGATAAATCTGATAAATTATAAATACTATTTGGGTCATTGAGATTAAGCTCATCTTTTACCCAGTTTATAAGTTGCTCTTTAAATTTATCTTTATCATCAGTTTTTAAATATTCAAAATAAACATTTGTTATAGTTTGTATATTTAAATAAACTAACAGCCCCAATAAATGGTAAATACTTCTATCTGTATACCACTCATACAATAAATAAAATAGATCCTTTATTTCTCTCCAGTCTTTTAATTGGAGAGTTTTATTTTCATATTTATTTAAATACTTATAATAAGAAAATAGTGGATTTTTTTCTTTAACCGGTTTATCGTTAATAATATCAAATAACAAATCAATTCTGTTGGCCTTTTTCTTGTCAGAGGTATCATTGCTAACGAAATACCAAAACCTATCATCCTGAAGATTATTCTCTATTTCGTTCCATTTCTCAGCAAATTGGTTCATTTTTAAAGCTCTTATATCTGCTTTTGGTTCTTGTTCTTTTATTAATAATACAAATAATGCTTTGATTAACTCTGCCTGTTCCAGTTCAATTTTTCCATGGTTAAAATTAATAAAAAGCTCTTCAGGAGTTTTTGAGCTTATAATTTGATACCAAATAATCTGAGTATGCTTTTTTAAATTAGTTATAAACTTTTTCTTTTTTTCTAGATCCTTATGATTTAGCCAGTTTTCAATTACCTGATAAGAAGTAAAAAAATGGTAATTATCAACATTGTTGTTGTTTTGATTAGTTTTAATATAATTTTCCCATGCACTATTTATAATATTTTTCTTTTTTTCTGAATTTAATTTTGCATCAAATTCAATTGACTGTAAGTTTTTAATCCCATCTAAAAACGCTTCACTTTTATCTCTTGTCCTGTATTTTAATTCAAATATATTATCGTTTAAACACTGCAAAACAATGAAAATAGTTGTTAGGCGTTGCTGCCCGTCAATTAATTCAAAAGTATTCTTAGAAGTCTCTTTTACAACCACAGGTTGCAGGCAGTAAAAAGCCTGCTTATCTTTTTCAAAACCCATAATATCGGAAAGTAAATCTTCAACTTGTAAAACACCCCACTTATATCCACGTTGATATTTTTCTACTACAAAAGTGAATGTAGATAGATTTTCTATAGAAATTAAATCGTAGTTATCCATAATCTATTTTTATTACACCAATCTCATTTTCTTTTATGGTCTATTTATCAGGTAAAATATTCTTTAGATACCAAACCCATCCTTCCTTTTCCGGAATATCATCATCTGGTTGTGCCAATTCAATAGATTTTGTTGCAAACATATAAGCTATATAAGCACATCTGTATGCATCTTGGATATCTTTATATGAATTGCATTCTTTAAGTTCATTCGTTTGAATGCTTTTTAAATCTTCCATTTGAATCTAATAATAACAAGGCATCCTTGCAATTGGGGTTTTTGTCGCAATTCCATTCACCAACATCCCAACCTATATAAAATGTGTTACTTATAATCATATAATTGTTACATAAAGCTACTAAAATTTCTATTGAAATTATTAAATAGTTTAGTAAAAATGACATCATCCTTTCTCTTTAACTGGCTACAACCCCTATACAGCCTTCAATCTTATGTTTAAAATATTGTAGGTCTTTCTGATCTATTTCTCATTTAGCATTCAAATGCCTTTTCTTACTGCTTCTAATCCATTATTGGTAATATCGTGAATAATTGCACGAATTCGCCTTATAACTTTTCGCTCTACATTCACTTTTTCGTTTACAACGATTCCTGTTACCAGTTGTTTTGATCTGATCTACTCAATTTTAATTTTTCTGATTATTTTCTTAACGTCATGTTTTGGCAGAGTGTCATTTTACTTTTGTATTATATCTTAATAACACATTATGGTTGCAAGTATAAAGCAAATACGTAAGTTTAATTCTTTATTTAGCGACCCTAATATGGGGTTGGCTATTTTAGAAAAAAACAAAATATGTCAGATCAAATTATTTAAAAAATTTTGGCTCGTTAAAAGTTTAGATTTATATAATTCTGATATTCATTCTTTGGCAGGTATAGAAAATTTCCAAAATTTAAAACAGCTGAGTGCAGAGGAAAACAAAGTTGAAGATCTTTCACCCTTATCTCACTTGAGAAAGCTAAAAGAATTAAATCTTTATAATAATAATATTAAGCAGATTGATGAATTAATTTATTGCATAAATCTAAAAAGGCTGAATATTGAAAGGAATAGTATAGAAAACCTGTCACCCCTTACAAAATTACCAAAACTTGAAAAGTTAAACATTTACAATAATGCTTTTAAGGATATTTCTGAATTAGCTCATTGTAAAAACCTAACAGAACTATATATCTACCACCCTCAAGTTATAGATTATAAACAGTTAAGCAATATACACAAATTAAAAACACTCTATCTAAATCATTTTGAAACAAATGAAGATGACATACATGAAATACAAAATTATTTACCCAATTGTAAAATAAAAACAATAATGGCTTATGTATTTTAATAGTAAATCTAATACTATATGAGTAAACCTAGAACAATTATATCTGGCATTGGAATCCACGGAGAAAATATTGTAAACAGGTTGAATAAACAAGGTTTACTTGATGCAGATTTTATAAATCACAATCAATTAATTGATGACCATTCTAAAAATATATTTATACTTTTTATTATTTATTTTCCCGAAGACAACTGCATTGGAATAGTTGATGACATTACCAGGTTATTTATGCATAAAACGGTAATTGAGATTATTATAACTGATAAAATTAAAAGACAGAATCCTTATTATATCATAAATAATTCACAAGCTGCTTTAAAAGAAATTTCTACTTTAATAAAAGCATTTACTGATTTAGGTAGG
>CAZPTG010000149.1:0-6221 GCA_964589355.1 uncultured Spirochaetaceae bacterium | reverse complement strand
TACCCATAATATTTGCTGGCATATGTAAAGGTCCTAAAGGAATTAATTCTTTTAATTCTTCAATGATTGTATCATCAACTAAAGCTGATTTTCTGAATGTTTCACCACCATGTAAAACTCTATGTCCTACAGCACCAATTTGTGACAAATCGTCTATAACTCCATGTTCTTTATCAATAAGCATTTTGATAATTAATTCAATTGCTTCTTTATGGGTAGGAGATGAGAATTTTTGTTTAAACTCTTCTTTACCTTTAGCATTATGTTCAATTGTTGAATATTCAAGACCAATACGTTCTACAACACCTACGGCTAAAACGTCTTTATTAGTCCAGTCAAAAACTTGATATTTTGCAGAAGAACTTCCGCAATTTAGAGTGAGAATAACCATTTTTGGCTCCTTAAAAAAATGTCTAATATTATAATTTAGAAAATATGGTATCAAGTATCACACAAAATAGCTTGATATTCAACTAAGATAATGCAAAATTAATAATATTTTTGTATACTAAATATGTATAAACGTGTAATACTATTTTTTTTATTATTTTTTGTGTTTTTATCCAATATATTTTCAACAAATGTCAATATTAAATATGATAATTTTAACAATTCAATCGATCTCTCAATTTATGATAATTTAAATAAAGTTGGAATAAAATTTACAAATAGTAAAATTGATACACTTAATTTGCTTAATTATAGTCTAAATGGGCTTAAAATAAAAAAAGAAAATAAATTCAAAGATAAAGAAATTTATATATCTAAAACTTTGAATTATTACATTAATATAGAAAAAGGAAGTTTTGCTTATTTTACAAATTTTATACCTTTAAATAGAGGTGAATATAGCATCAATTCTTTATCATATAACAAAGATATTTTTAAATTCGAATTTTTATTTTATAATATCAATAAAGATGATAGAGATTTGTTTTATTATGATTATTCTAATTTAAAATATACTAAAAAGGGAGTAATAAATTATTTATTTATAAAATTTAAAAATATAGATTTACATCAAGAATTTGCAATTTCTAAGTATGGAATTATTTATAGTACAATGTTTTGTTTAAACTATAAGAAAGCTCAAATTTTTATTTTAAACAAAAATATAAATGAAAAGTTTAGATATGGCTTTGTATTAAATAATGATCCTATAAGATTTGAGATTAATGAAAAACTTTATCCAATTTCAATATATAGTGGGCAAGGTAAAAAAAGAGAATATAATGTTAAAAGTGAAATAAATTTTGAAATACTGAGCTTAAATCTTAATATAATTATGAAAATAAATCATCAAATTATATATGATAAATATTTAAAGAAAAGTATTAATAATGATTTTAATATAAAAAGCAATTTTAAATATAAGAAATTAAATTTAGAACTTGGTATTAGCGTAGAGAAAATAATTAAATACTATCTAATTATAAATAATGCAAAATTTATATACAATGAAGATGAATTCTTTATCCAATTAGATTATCTAAGTAGGAGAGAAAATAAAAAATATTTAATTAAATTATCATCTAAAGGGATAATAGAAATATCTTATTCAATATTTTTATGAAAAATCTCCTAATAATTGAACTTCATATTCTAATTCAATTTTAAACTTTTTAAAAACAGCTTCTTTGCATAGTTCGCATAATTTATAAATATCTGAGCTAGTAGTATTACCTTTATTCACTATATAATTTGAATGTTGCTCTAAAATTATAGCATCATTTAATTCTTTAATTTTTAAATCAGATTCTTCAATTAATTTTCCAGCAATATAACCTTCAGGATTTTTAAAAATGCTTCCTGCACTAGGATATGTTAATAATCCTTTAGAAAATCTATTTTTTGTTTGTTGATCTTTAACTTGTTTTGCAAAAATACTATATTTATTTTTATCTAAAAAGAAACCCGCCTCAAAGATTATAAAGTTTTTCATATGTTTAAAAGGTGATTCTCTATATCCAAAATATTCACCATTTCTATCCATTCTATGTGACTTGCCATCAAATGTGATATAATCTATATATAATAAGCGATCGCTTATAGTATAACCATATGCCCCAGCATTACCATAAATAGCGCCGCCTATTGAACCGGGGATTCCACTCAATGCCTCTAGACCGAGCATACCATCATTTTGGGTTATGTTTATAGCTCTATCTAATGCCATACCGGCTCTACAAGAAAATATGTTACCTCTAATTGAATAACGAGAGAGTTTATGAGTTTGAATTACTAGACCTTGTATACCTTTGTCACTAATAATTACATTAGAGCCTCCACCAAAAATTGTGATATTTAAATCATTAGCATTAGCAAAATTTATAGCAGTTATTAATTCTTCAAATCTACCAGGTTCACAATAATATTGCGCATTGCCTCCAGTTTTAAATGTAGTATATTTAGCTAAAGGTTTGTTTTCTACAATCATTTCTTCAAACTTGATTTTTTCATCTTGATGACTTAAATTAGTATTCATAATTTATATATTATCAATGAATAGTTATTATAGCAATCATAAATGTTTATTTATATATTTTCACAATATTATTTTGTTGTTCTTGTTTATAAGAGTTTAAAATTTTGTTATACTTTTAAATAGCTATTCAAAAAGGAATTATTCATGGCAATTAATTTATACAATACAATGGGTAGAAAAATTGAAGAATTTAAGCCTATCAATGAAAAAGAAGTTGGTTTATATACTTGTGGTCCAACTGTTTACAATTTTGCACATATCGGAAATTTAAGGACTTTTATTTTCGAAGATATATTAAAAAGAGCTCTAGTTCATTCAAAATATAATGTAAAACACGTTATGAATATTACAGATGTTGGGCATTTAACTGATGATGGCGATTCTGGTGATGATAAAATGACTAAAAAAGCAAAAGAAAGTGGTAAAAGTGTTTGGGAAATTGCTTCTTTTTATACTGATGCTTTTTTAAATGATGCTAATGATTTGAATTTAGTTATGCCTAATGTGTTATGTAAAGCAACTGATCATATTAGTGATATGATAGCTTTAATAAAAAAATTAGAAGAAAACGGACACACATATATTAGTGGTGGTAATGTATATTTCTCAATTGATACTTTTAAAGATTATGGTAAATTGGCAAACCAAAATTTAGAAGATTTAAAAACAGCAGTTAGAGATGATGTAAGTATAGATACAAATAAAAAAAATCCAAAAGATTTTGTTCTTTGGTTTACAAATAGTAAATTTGGAGAACAGCAAATGATGTGGGATTCTCCATGGGGTAGAGGTTATCCTGGATGGCATATCGAATGTTCTGCTATGAGTATGAAATATTTAGGAGAGTCTTTTGATATACACTGTGGTGGAATAGATGCTATAGCTGTACATCATACTAATGAAATAGCTCAAAGTGAAGCAGCAACAAATCATAAATGGGTTAATTATTGGCTCCACGGAGAATTTTTATTAGATGAAACTGGTAAAATGAGTAAATCAAAAGGTGATTTTTTAACTCTATCTTTATTAAAATCTAAAGGTTATGATCCGATGGATTATAGATTTTTTGTTTTAGGCGGTCATTATCGCTCTCAATTACGTTTTAATTTTGATAATTTAGATACAGCTAGAAAAAATAGATTATCTATAGTTTCTAAAATTCAAGATTTTTTAGAAAATGGTGCAAAAAAAATTGATTTAGAATCTGAAAAAACTCTTGCTCTAAAAAATGAATTTGATGAATGTGTTAATAATAATTTAAACATGCCTATGGCAATTGCTGTTTTACATAAAACCATAAAAAGTGATTTAAGTGATAGTGAAAAATATTCTCTTATTCTTTATTATGATGAAGTTTTTGGTCTAAGATTAGAGGATGTAGAAAAGAAAAAAGAAGATGTTCCAAAAAAAGTTTTAGATTTAGTTAATGATAGAATAAATGCAAAAAAACAAAGAGATTTTGCAAAAGCAGATGATATACGTGATGAAATTAATGAACTTGGATATATTTTAAAAGATACCCCTAAAGGACCAATTTTATCAAAAAAAATGTAACTAAAGTATTATAGGGTTGTTAATAATTATGAAGATACAAAGTAATAATGAACATGATTTTAAGCATATGTATGAGAAAACTTTTTCTATGTTGTTCAGAGTTTCGAACAATATTGTAAAGAATCCAGATAGAGCAGAGGAATTATGTCAAGAAGCTTTTACTAGATTTTTCGACCAAGCAAAAGTTTTTCCGAGTGAAAATGATGCGAAATACTGGTTAATAAGAGTGACTAAAAATCTATCTATTAATGTAGTTAAGAGAAAAACTAGAGAATTAAAAATGATTGAAAAGGTTAAAAAAGAACCTAGTTATCATGACAAAACAGGAGAGGAAGTATTAGTTGATGATGTAGTTTGTGAACAAGTAATGGATGCGATGTCTCAGTTGCCAGAGAAATTACGTTTAGTTATTACATTAAAGACCTATACAGATTTAGATTATAAAGGTATTGGTAAAACCCTTAATATATCTGAGAGTAATGTAAAAGTTAGAGTTTTTAGAGCAAGAAAGATGCTTGAAAAGATTTTAAGCCAGGAGTAGAAAATTTTATGTGTTTAGATGATGCATTGTTAAATTCATATCTTGATGGAGAATTACAAGAACCATGGAAGACTCAAGTTGAAGAGCATCTTTCTTATTGTAATGGCTGTAAATTAAGATTGAACCAATTAAAAGAATTAGATAAAACTTTAAAAAGTGCTTCATTAGCAAATGATGAAATTGCTTTACGCTCTCAAAGAGTGTTAGAATTTTTTGAAAATAATAGATTTGATACTACCCAAAAAACTAGTTTTTTTAAAAGGAAAGTTCAAGTTAATTTAGTTCCTGCTTTATTAACAAGTGCAGCAGCTGTTGTAGTTGTATTTATTGGATCCTTTGTTTTATTTGGATCAAATAATAAACAAACTAGTGAAATATTACCTGAGGTAATGATGCCTATCGAATCAACTCAAGTTGATCAAGTTAGTGCGGTGGAAAAAACTTCTCTTGAAGATTATTCATTATCAGAAATAATTCACTATCTTGATTCTCAAGGTTATGCTGTAAAATTAGAAGTTAAAGCTGTAAATCCCTTAGAGGATACAACTAAAAAAGAAGATTAATATAATAACGACTGAAAAAAAGGAGCTTTTGCTCCTTTTTTTTATGCACTATGAAATATTTTTTTATATATTTTGTTGTAATATGTTGTTAACTAATACGCTTTTTGCTAAGATAGCAACAGTATATTTTTGGTAGGAGGATAGTACATGAAGGCCGTTGAATTACAAAAAGCCTATGATCCAAAAGATTTTGAAAAAAGAATTTATCAACAATGGTTAGATAAAGGATTATTTAGCCCACAGACAAGTGAAAAGGAACATTATTCTATAGTCATGCCTCCTCCAAATGTCACTGGTATTTTACATATGGGCCATGCCCTAAATAATTCATTACAAGATATCTTAATAAGATATTATAGAATGAATGGTATTCCAACTCTTTGGATTCCTGGGACTGACCATGCTGGTATTGCAACTCAAAATGTAGTTGAACGTCAACTTTTAAAAGAAGGTAAAAGACGTCAAGATTTAGGTAGAGAAAAATTTTTAGAAAAGACTTGGGAAGTAAAAAACAAACACCATGAGATTATTAAAAACCAATTAGAAACTATTGGAACTTCTTGTGATTGGGATAGAGAAAGATTTACTATGGATGAAGGTCTTTCAAAAGCTGTTAGAGAGTGTTTTGTTTCTTTGTATGAAAAAAATTTAATATATAAAGGTGAATATCTTGTTAATTATTGTCCACAATGTGGTACAGCTTTAGCGGATGATGAAGTTGAACATGAGCAAACTCCAGGTAAATTATATGATGTAAAATATCCTTATGCTGATGGATCTGGTTCAATCACTGTAGCAACTACTAGACCTGAAACAATGTTTGGTGATATAGCAGTTGCTGTAAATCCAGAGGATGAGAGATATACTCATTTGATTGGCAAAAAATTAATATTACCATTAAGTGAGAGAATTATTCCAATAATAGCTGATAGTTTTGTATCTCTAGAATTTGGTACAGGTATGGTAAAAATTACACCTGCTCATGATCCAAATGACTGGGAATGTGGTAAACGTCATAATTTAGATATAATTAATATATTAAATCCAAATGGTACTTTAAATAATAATTGTCCAGAAA
>CAZPTG010000148.1:0-6263 GCA_964589355.1 uncultured Spirochaetaceae bacterium | reverse complement strand
ATATGCAGGAAGAGGAGATACTACTTTTGCTGCATATCTAGCATGGAGGAAAAATCATAGCGTAAAAGAATCAACAAAATTTGCAGCTTCTTTATGTAGTATAAAAATGGAAAATCCTGGAGTTTTCTCAGCTACTGTTGAAGATGTATTAAATAGAATGAACAAACAATAAAGATTAGTATGATTAATGATTTACAAATAGGTCTTAAATTGTCAAATTGTAAAACAATAGACGATATTAGAAGTAGATTAAGCAGAATAGAAAAATCTGGTTTTGATTTTGCTGAATTTCATTTAGATATGTTTCCTTTTATTATTGGAGGAAACATATGTTATCAATGGGTTGATTTAATTAAGGAAGAACTATTATTACATAATCTTAATTATTCAGCTCATATTGGTCGAGCTTTGGATTTAAGAGCAAATAATATAGATTTACATTATTCATTATTTAAAGCAGCTATTGATGTTGCATCCATATTGAATGCTAGTCCTTTAGTTGTTCATTATGAAAATAAAAGTAAAAAAGATTTAAAGGAAAAGCAATTCAAAAAATTTTTAAAAAAAGGTTGTTTGTATGCAGCTAAAAAAAATGTTTTAATATGTTTAGAAAATATTGAAGTTGAGAGAATTAAACCTGTTATTGATGTTGTTTCAACTATCAATATAGATAATTTAAAAATGACTTTAGATACTGGTCATGCATATTTAGCTTCAAAATATTTTAAATTTAATTTTTTAGAAGAAATACAAAGAAGTTTGCCATATATTGCTCATATCCACTTAAATGATAATTTGGGGATATATGAAGAAAGTAGAATATCAAATAGACTTTATTATGATACATTAGAAGAAGGTATGAGAAGAGAGCTTGCAATGGGAGATATTCATTTACCTCCATTTTATGGCCAAATTCCTTTTAATGAAATTTTCTCTTTATTATTTAATTATAAAGGAAAATATTTATGTGAATATAATGCTGATTTATATATACCTTTTGAAAAAAAGATCTACCAAAAAGTTAAAAAATCTATTGAATATAATAGAGCAAAATAATTCTTTTATTATTAATAAATAAAAAAATATCTAGTTTTATTACTAGATATTTTTTTAGAAAAAGTCTTTATTTATCATCAATTTGATTAACGATTTGTGCATCAGTTTTTAAAGGAATTACTTTTCGAATAAAGGGATGAATTCCTTTATAAGTTTTTTGGAATTCGTCTTCGCTTTCTTTTAAAGCTGCTTGCCAAGCAGCTCCAAATCCAGGAGAATTTAGAGTTAGTCTATCAACTGCTAATTGATAAACATGGAATCTAGACAATTCTTTTCTTCCTGGTTTTTGGGAGTATGTTGAAACTGTAACTCGCAAGTTTTCATTTTCTTTTTTTAGACTTTCTAGCTCATCTTTTAATTTTTGCAAGCCTTCGCTTTCAATATCCATTCTATCTGTTAACATATTTTTTAGTTTATTTATTTCTTTTTTATGTTCAAGGGCTTTTTTATGAGCATTTGCACTCATAGATATTAAAACTACAATTGCTATAGCAATACCAACTCCAAACCCGATTAATAATTGTTGCATAAGTCCTCCATGACAATAAAAGAATACTCTATAGCTAAAAATTTGTCAAAAGAATAAAACACCCTATATTTTAATTTTGATAAGTAAAATATAGGGTAATTATTTATTGATCTATATTATTAATTTATTTGCTAAAACGTTCAATAACAGCTTCTTTGCTATTTTCAATTGCTTGAGGAATAGTTACTCTATTTTCAAATACAGCCATATCTTTAAATCCAGTTCCAGTTAGAAGAACACAGACATCAACATCGTCTCCAAATTCTTTTTTGAGATTTTCGCTATCTTGTTTTAGAGCTGCCCATGCACAAGCTGCTGCAGGTTCTACAAAAATTCCAGCTTTAGATGTTAATTCAAGTTGAGCATTAATAATTGCTTCATCTTCAACTTCTACACACCAACCTTTGCTATCTCTAATGTAATTTACAGCCATTCTACCATTAGCAGGACAAGAAACTGAGATGGAATCAGCTCTAGTAGTTGCTTGATCAAGTGCACTGTATTTATTATTTTTATATGCTTGAGAGATTGCATTACTCTTTGTTGATTGAGCACAAACTAGATGTGGAATTTTATCAATTAAACCAGCCTCATAAAGATCATAGAAACCTTTATAAACACCACCAAATATACAACCATCACCTACTGGTACATAAACTACATCAGGAACTTTTCTTCCCATTTGTTCAAATAGTTCAATAGAAATACTTTTCTTACCTTCTATTGTCATAGGATTGTAAGCTGTGTTTCTATTAATACCACCAAATTCTTCAGTATAAGCAAGAGATAGAGCAAAAGCATCATCATAAGTTCCTTTTACTGGAACAACGCTTGCTCCATATAAAACACTTTGCATTAATTTATTAACTGGAGCAGTTTCAGGAACAAATAAAACTATTTCTAAACCATATGCAGCTCCTGCACAACTCATAGCAGCTCCTGCATTTCCTGTTGAAGCTAGAGCTATTTTATCCATATTATAATGTAGTGCTTGTGCAGCTATTAATTGGGATGCTCTATCTTTAAATGAACCTGATGGAAGAGCGCTATCTAATTTACAACTAAGATTTTTTAATCCAAGTTCTTTTGATAATCTCATTGGTTTTGCAAGTGGAGTTCCTCCAACAGGGTAGGTATCTCTGTTAGGAACTTCAAAAGGGAAAAAGTCATACATATCCACATGATCTTTTTCTTTTAATTTAGCTAAATCATCTTTGTTTAATTTAACAATTAAATTTCCTTTTGGGAAAGTGTTTGCTTCTTGTTCTTTTGAACAGTGAGGACATTGGTAAATAACTTCATCTGTTTCAAAAACTTTTTTACAATCATTACATTCATAAGTAAAGCGCATGTTTTTTATCCTTTTAAGATGAAGGACATGCTAATTAGCATGTCCTTCCTTATTATTTGTATAATTAAATTCCTAAATTAGGAAGTTATGCTAATACTTCAGCATTAAATTCTTCAATTAATGCATCAATTTTTGATGTTAATTTTGGAAGTTCAGTCCAATAATCTTTATCATACCATTGGCGGTTAATTTCTTCATAAGTTTTACCTTGTTGTTCAACCCAAGTATAATATTTTAAGTTATGAACAGCTAGTCTATCGTAGTAACCTAATTCTTTCATATTATCAATGCCTTGACCCATTAATGCTTTGAAATAAATTCTTACACTATCATCATGGTCACAAACACCAATTTTTTCTTCTAGTTCTTTTAGACGAGATGTGTACATTTCACTTGAGTCAGTTAATACAGTAAATATAACATCATTTTCATCATATTCAAAGAATTTAGCAACTTTCATAGCACCTAATACGTTACCAACACCACTGATACCATATAATTCTAATTTATCGATATCTTCTTGTTTAACACCTTTTTCTTTTAAGTATTTAATACCTTCTGGTTCATTAAACATGCGGTATACGTCCATACAATCTTCATCATCAACTGCAACAACTACATCAGTATTTTTTACATTGTGAATCCAAGGAACGTGTTTATCACCAATACCTTCAATTCTGTGTCCGCCAAAACCGTTTCTTAATAAAGTAGGGCATTGTAGAGCTTCTGCTGCACAAACTTTCATTGTAGGGTATTTAGTTTTTAAATAGTCACCAGCTGCTAAAGTACCACCTGAACCAGTTGCACTTACATAAGCTTGAACATTTTCATCTTTAATATTTAATTGTTTTAATACTTCTTCAATAGCTCTACCAGTTACTTCATAGTGCCATAGGTAGTTTTCAAATTGGTCGAATTGGTTAAATATAACAATATGAGATCCTCTTTCAGCATCTAGTTCATGACACTTGTCGAAGATTTCTTTAACATTAGATTCACAACCAGGAGTTGCAATAACTTCACCAGCAACACTTTTTAACCAGTTGAATCTTTCTTGACTCATTTCTTCAGGTAGGATAGCAATTGATTGACAACCCAATAGAGCTGAGTTATAAGCACCACCACGACAGTAGTTACCAGTTGATGGCCATACAGCTTGTTGTTCAACTGAATCAAAGTTACCAGAAACAAGTGCTGGAGCTAAACATGCATAAGTTGCACCAACTTTGTGTACACCACAAGGGAACCATTTACCGCAAAGAGCAACAATTCTTGCTTTAACACCTGTGATTTCGCGAGGAACTTCTAAAAAGTTAACTCCACCAAATTCTCCACCTTTTGCAACAGGTTCGTTGTGCCATGTAACTCTATAAAGGTTAACTGGATCAACATCCCATAAGCCAGTGTTATCTAATTTTTTCTTAATATCGTCTGAAATTAAGGTAGGGTCAATCATTTCTTTAAATGTTGGTAATAAAATACCTTTTTCTTTACAACGTTGTACGTTTTTAGCCCTAACTTCAGGGGTTACGTTTAAATTAATTAACATAAAATTTATTTCCTCCAAGAAATCTTGTAAATTTAACTACCCTTAGTATTGTAAGAAAATTGAAATTTGTAAAGTAAAAAATGCAAATATTTATTTTTTTTATTATTTTTTTTCGCTTTCCCTTAAATTATTTTTATATATTGATGTTTTCACAAGAATTCTAAAAAAGCTATACTAAACAATATTTACTAAACGGATATAAAGTTTTTTTATTTTTACCGTGATTATGAGAGAATAAATTTATATTTTAAGCAAAAAATTAAGATGCCTTTTTTTTATTATATTTTTGATAGAAAAAAATGTGTAGATGAAAAAAAATATATTATATATACTTAAATTGTAAATAGCAGAGAGAGGATATTTCATGACGATATTATTAGTTATCATATATATTAGTTTTATTTCTTTAGGCTTGCCTGATAGTTTATTAGGTTCTGCTTGGCCGATAATGCATTCCATATTAAATGTACCAACAGAATATGCTGGAATTTTATCTTTTAGTGTTTGTATTGGCACAGTCTTTTCTTCTTTAAGTGCAATGTGGTTAAATAGAACAATAGGCACAGGCAAAACAATATCAATATCTACAATGCTTACATCTTTTGCTCTTTTTGGATATTCCTTTTCTTCTTCCTTTTTATTATTAATTCCAATTTCTATTGTTTTAGGACTTGGAGCTGGAGCAATAGATTCTGCAATTAATAATTACGTAGCTTTAAAATATAAAGCAAATCATATGGCATTTTTACATGCTTTTTGGGGGTTAGGGGCAACTCTTGGACCCTTAATTTTGAGTATTGGATTATCGAATAACAATTATAGATTAGGATATAGGATAATCGCTTCTATTCAATTATTCTTATCTATTGTTCAATTTTTATTTATAAAAAAATTTGATAAAGAAGAAAATAAAAAAACTATAGTAGTAGATGGGAAAGAAGTAAAAAACATAATTGTTGGTATTTCTAGAGAGTGGACTAAATATTTGGCTATGTTAGCTTTTTTCTTTTATTGCTCAATTGAGACATCTATGCTTATATGGATTTCAACATATAGTGTCAATTTTCTTAAATTTAATATTGCTGATGGAGCTAGAATAACATCACTTTTTTTTATAGGTATAACAAGCGGTCGTTTAATTTCTGGATTAATAACAAAGAAAATTGATACAGTTTCCTTAATATATATAAGTGCTATAATATCAAGTGTTTTTTCCTTCTTTTTGTTATTAAATATTAATAGGTATTTTTCTATATTTTGTATTTTAGTAATAGGCTTGGGGTTTGCACCTCTTTTTCCATCTATGATACATAGGACACCTAGAAGATTTGGCTCAATATTAAGTCCTAAAATAATAGGATTGCAGATGGCAAGTGCTTATATTGGTTCAGCTTTTTTCCCTCCTTTAATAGGCGTAATTATGATTAATTATGGTTATCAATTTTTACCAATATTAGTGTTATTTTTTTCACTGTTTATTATTATTGTAACAATTAAAATAGAAAAGAAAAAAGCAGGGTTAATCTAAAAAAAAAATATTTTTTTTGATATATATTTCAAAATTCATCTAAAAAACATTTTTTATTATAAAAAAATAATGTGAAGTGTTGTATATTAAAGTAATGGTTTATTCAAATAATTTGAACACTATAATATATAATCAAATTATATACAAAAACTATGATAAAAATTATTGAAAATACTATATTTATGCTTGTATACAAATGTTAATTCCCCTATAGTAAGACACTATAATGAACTATGTTGCAATTTGTTGC
>CAZPTG010000147.1:0-6295 GCA_964589355.1 uncultured Spirochaetaceae bacterium | reverse complement strand
TTCCCAGGTCCTAATAAATCTTCAATATCACTACTGTTGTGACCAATTATAGATAGAATATCAGTACTATCATAATAAGGCACAGCTTTTGCGAAAGCAAGTCCCTTATTATCTTGTATTTCTATAACATCACCTGCTTCAAAAGCTCCTTTTATTTCAATAATACCACTTGGTAATAAACTTTTTTTATTTTCAAGAGCTTCTTTTGCACCATTATCAACAACAATTTTGCCATTTATTGAACTATTTATAATCCATCTAGATCTTTGACTTTTTCTTTCTTTAGAATTTATTAAAGTTCCAAATTCATCACAAGCTAATATTTTATTTAATGCATCATTATCTTTTCCACTAGCGATTATACATTTACATCCCGCTATTGATGCTATTTTAGCAGCTAATAATTTAGTTTTCATACCACCTGTTGAAAATATAGAACCTGCTCCTTTAGCAAAACTCATTATCTCATCATCAATTGTTTCAATTTCACTTATTAATTTTGCATTTGGATTTTTATTTGGATTATCATTATATAAGCCATCAATATCTGTTAAAATTACTAATAATTGTGCATCAATTTTAGAAGCAACTAAAGCACTCATTCTATCATTATCACCAAAAGCAGATCCAATTTCTGCAGTACTAATAGAATCATTTTCATTTAAAATTGGAACAATTCCTAAATCAAGAAGAGAAAAAACACTATTTCTTAAATTAACATAAGTTTTTCTATTATCTAAGTCTTTACGTGTAATCAAAACTTGAGAACAAATAATATCTTTATCACTAAAATATTTTCTATAAGTACTCATAAGAACTGGCTGCCCAATTGAAGCAAGAGCTTGTCTCATAGCAATATCTTTTACACTATGTTTTATATTTAATTCTTTAGCACCCATTCCAATAGCACCAGAGCTAACAAGTACTACTTGATAACCACATCTTTTTAATTCAGCAATTTGATTTACAATTACCCTTATTCTATTTTCATCAATTTTTGTTTGAGATGAAAGTAAATTAGTACCAACTTTTATTACAATTCTTTTTACATTAGAGAAATCTCTAGACATTACATACCACCAATTAGGATTTAATTTAATTCAACATGTTTAAATGTTTTCTTTTTTGTACTATAGTCTTCGACTATTTGATTATTACCTTTTAATAAATATTTTGTGCTCATTAAACCCTTTACCCCAACGGGACCTCTAGCATGTAATTTTGATGTAGATATTCCAACCTCAGCACCTAGACCAAATCTATAACCATCAGCAAATCTAGTACTACAATTACTAAAAACATCTGCACTATCTACAGTATTAAAAAACTTCAATATATTTTCTTCATTTTTAGATAAAATTGCATCAGTATGCTTAGATCCATGTTTTGAAATATGAGAAATTGCACTTTCAATATCATCAACAACTTTTATTGCAACTTCATAATCCAAATACTCACTATCCCAATCACTTTCATTAGCTTTTATGCAATCTATAACATCATTAACTAAATCACAACCATGAATAATTACATCCTTTTTATCCAATTCTTTTTTTAAAATAGGTAAAAATTCTTTATATATTTTTTTGTTAATTAATATAGTTTCAACAGCATTACAAGCAGATGGATATTGTGTTTTTGAATCAAAACAAACTTTTGCAGCCTTATCAAAATCGACAACTTCATCAACATAAATAGAGCAAATACCATCAGAGTGTCCCATAACTGGGATGTTTGAATTTTCCATTACATAAGAAACAAATGAATTAGAACCTCTTGGTATAATTAAATCAATATAACCATCCATTTTTAATAAAGTATCTACATCACTATGAGATTCAATCAATATTGCCCAAAATGATTTTAATTTTGTATTTTCTAATGATTTTGAAATACTATTCATCAAAGCTTTATTAGTATTATTAGCTTCTTTTCCACCTTTTAATATAATACCATTTCCACTTTTTAATGCTAGAGATACTATTTGAATTAATGCATCAGGACGAGATTCAAATATCATAGCAATTACACCTAATGGATAGCTAACTTTTTCTAATATCAAATTATCATCAAGTTCTCTTTTTTCAAGAACATCTCCAATTGGATCTCTCTGATTTTCTACCATTTCTAATCCTAAAATAGATGATTCTAATTTTTTTTCATTAAACTTTAATCTTGATACAATAGAATTTGAAATATCACAAGATTTTGCAGCATCTAAATCTTTTTTATTTGCAGCAAAAATAATATTTTTATCTCTAATTAAGCCTTCTTTTATCAAAGATAGTGCATTATTTCTTTCTTCTAATGAACTACTAGATAACTTAACAATATTATCTTTTAATTTGATAATTTGATCTTCTAAACTATTATTTTCTCTCATGATAAATATCTCCTAATTATTTAAAAAAATACTATGATTTAATTATGATTTCAATATATAAAATAAAAAGAAACTAAGAATATAAACAAAAGCCATTAAATTTCTTTAATAGATAGACTTGTTTTGATGTAATTATTTTTTTAAGAGCTTTTTACTAATATATTTTAGTCTATACAACAAGCTCCTATATAAATTAATTAAATTAAACATAGATAGAGCTATGAATATATAGATAATACATATATATTTCAATCTATAACTATGCTATAGAAAAAAAATTATGAGAAGAATCACTCCTCTCATAATTTTTTTAAACTTCTAATAGCTTTAGTTATTATTTTGTTGAATTTATTAATAATTCTTCAACTTCAGCATCACTTAATTCATAATTATAAAATAATTTATAAAATATTTTTGCTTCTTTTTTAATATCAATACCATATTTATCTGGATAAATTAAATTTCCTAACCATTTAATACCAAGAATCCTATTCATAGCAGGTGGCGCATCAATCCAGTTAAAAGGACCGTTTGGAATTATATAAATATTATTATCTTTAATAGCTTTTACATTATCAAATGGACTATCGCTACTCAAAAATGAATCATAAGCATCCCTTTCAGATAAAATAATATAATCAGGATTATAAATAATTAATTGCTCAGGACTTATCTTTGTCCAATTATTAGAGCCTTCAACAACATTATTAATTCCAACTAAAGGAAATACTTGAGTGTGAAAATTGCCTTTGGGAAAAGAAGTTAAACCATCAGGTTCTAAACCATAATATATTGATTTTTTCTCATCTTCTTTGATATCTGATAAAATGTTTTTAGATAACTCTAAAGTATTTTCACAATACAGAGCTCTCTCACTTGCTTTTTCTTCTTCATTTAATAACTTACCTAAAGCTCTATAAGTAGATCCCATATCATCAAGATATGAAGATATAAATACTACAGGAAGATTTAATTTAGATTGTAAATCATCTAAATCTTTTATCATTTCCTCTTTTGAACCTTTTATTTCTCCAACATCAATAACTACTTGAGGGTCTGCAACTAATAAAGCTTCCATATTCAAATTAGCTTTTTTACCATAAAAAGCTCCATGAACAGGTAAATTAATAATATCTTCATCAAAATATTTTGCCATATCTTGAGTTGGTCTTGTTCCCCATCCTACCATTTTATTTGGAACAATTGAATATATAATTTGTTGAGATAAATTTCCAGATGGTGCAACCCTATCAATATTAGTTGGAACTTCAACTTCTCTACCTAAAGAATCAACAAAAATTGTTGTATCTTCAGTTTCTTGTACAAAATTGTTTTCTTTTTGTCCTTGAGCAAATAAATTTGCACAAACAATTAAAGAAACCATTATTACTAGTATTCTTTTCATTAATTAAGATCTCCTTTATCAATAATGATAAAAATTAATTTCTTTTTATTTCTAAAAACAACATTATCAACATCAATTTCTTCAATTTGATTTAATAAGTTATTTATTTTTTTTTCACTTGCTTTTGAATAATAATGATTTATATAATCATCTATTTCACTTTTTTTTAGATATTGATCAAAATTTAATCTAAGATGTTTAAAACAAAATGATACACCTTTATCACATAAATATTTAATTATATCCCTCTCATCACAATGTCTCTCATTTACTAGATAAAATATTTTTTTATTTGTCAATTTTAATAAATCATCTAAAGTATCATTTATATACATTCTTGAAAAAAATGAGAGTAATAGATAATCAGATTTTATATTTAATTCTTTCCAATCAGATTTAATTATTTTTTGATTTTTTAATTTATTTTTTTCTAGAAAATCAATTGCAAAATCATCATTATCAACTAACGTCATAGAATTAAATGATGGAGCTAAAGCTCTATCTAAATAACCTAATCCACTACCTAAAGACAATAATGAACTATTATTATCAACAAACTTTAAGATTTCATTTGCTATTTTCTTATGAAAATCTGTTTGATTAGCACTTTGACTAAACCATTTTATACTTTTCTCATCCCAACTAAACATAAATTAAAAATCTACCTTTGGAAAACAAAGTTTTCTTCCATCCTTTTCTATTAAATCAATATCAATAGAATATATTTGTCTTAAAATATCTTGTGTAATTACTTGTTGAGTTTCTCCATAAGCTAATATTTTTTTATTATCTAAAAACATTATTTTATCACTAAACCACATAGCTTGTTCAGGATTATGAGTTGATAAAATTATAGAATAACCTTGCTCTTTTAAAGATGAAATAGTTTTCATAACTCTAAACTGATTACCATAATCCAAATTAGCAGTAGGCTCATCTAAAATTAAAATTTTAGATCCTTGAGCAATGGCTCTTGCTAAAATAACTAATTGTCTCTCTCCACCACTAATTGTAGAACTATTTTTATGAGCTAAATGCTCAATATCAAATTTCTTTAAAGCTTCATGAGCTATTTGCTTTTCTCTATCTTTAGGAGAAGCAAGAGTCTCTAAGTGACAAGTTGTTCCCATTAGAACTGTATCAAAAACACTATAATTAAAAGAACTTGTTGTATATTGAGGTATATAAGCTATCTCTCTTGCTAATTGCTTTCTTGTAAATCTCTCTAAAGGTTTTTCATCTATTAATATATTTCCTTTATGTTTATGTAAAAAACCTAACAATAGTTTAAATAGAGTTGATTTTCCAACACCATTTTTTCCTAAGACACAGACAAAATCACCGGATTTTACTTCAAATGAAATATCATCTAGTATTTTATTATTATTATATCCAAAACTTAAATTTTCAATTTTTAAACTCATAATTTCTTTGCCTCCCTCATCATGAGGTATAAGAAAAAAGGTGCCCCAATAAATGAAGTAAGTATACCTATTGGTATTTCACTTGTCACTAAGGATCGACTAATAGTATCTACTAACATTAAAAAAGAAGATCCCATAAATATAGAAACAGGAAGAGAAATTCTATAATCACACCCTACTAGCATTCTAGTAAAATGAGGTATTACTAATCCAATCCACCCTATGTGTCCACCAACGCAAATTGATGCACTTGTAACTAAAGTTGCACACATTATTACTATCTTTCGAAGAAATATAGTATTTATTCCTAAACTCATAGCCTCATCTTCATCTAGTGTTAGAAGATTTAGTTTCCATTTAAGCAAAATCAAGGGTATTAAACCTATAGCTATTGCAAAAAATAAAAAATAAACATCTGTTTTTCTCACAGAAGAGAGTGATCCCATAAGCCAATAAGTAATAGCTGGTAGTGTATTATCAGTATCTGCAACTAGTTTTACAAAAGAAGTCGCTGAACTAAATAAAGAACTAATCATAATCCCACTAAGAATCAATGCTAAGGTTTTTTGATTCATAATTTTAGATGATATAAAAGCAACTAAAATTACAGCTACAAGGCCAAAAGCAAAACTAACTAGACTTATAGAAAGATATGATAGACCTAATAATATCGCAACAGAAGCTCCAAAACCTGCTCCTGCACTAGTTCCTAAAACATCAGGAGAAACCATTGGATTTTTAAACATTCCTTGATAACTTAAACCTGAAATTGATAAAGCAGCACCTATTAATGCAGAACTCAATATTCTAGGCAATCTAACATTTAAAATTATAGATTCCACAGTAGGAGACCATGTTGCTTCAATATTAAAAATTCTAGAAAATAATACTAAAATTAATTCTGATGGCTTTATAGGATATCTACCAATAAAAAAGGAGGCAAAAAAAACTAATAAAAACAAAAGAAAAAATAATAATATTATAACTTTTGGAGGTTCAAAATGCTTTTTAAAATCTTTTTTAGTCATTCTCATTTCCTATTGAATATAAGTTTACAAACATACTCTATAGCCACTAATATTA
>CAZPTG010000146.1:0-6349 GCA_964589355.1 uncultured Spirochaetaceae bacterium | reverse complement strand
CACCTTTAATAACTTTAATAAACTTACCTTCTATTGGTGTTCTACCTTCCGCTGCTACTTTCAATTCTTCTGTGCGTTTTTTAGCATCTGCACGTTTTTTAGAAACTACGATTTGACCGTGTTTCCCTTCTTTTGAAACTATAACAACTTTTACATTATCACCAACTTCTGGTAATTCTTCAAATTCACTACGAGGAATTTTACCCTCGCTCTTGTAACCGACGTCAACAAAAACATACTCGTTATTTACCTGAACCACAGTCCCGGTCACGAGCTGACCGTCTTCGATGCCATCAAGAGATTTAAGATATTCCTCCTGCATTAACTGCATACTGGTTTTCTTTTCATCAATTTCACTCTCGTTAGCCACTTGCTTTCTCCTGATCCTAAATTCCTATATTTATCGCATATCTTGCGCTTTTATAGCTTTTATCACTTTCTCACAAACTTGCATAATGGTCAAGTACGAAGTATCAATTATTATTGCATCATTTGCAATCTTTAAGCTTCCAACAGGTTTTTCTTTATCATTTTTATCCCGTTTAATAATTTCTTCTAAAATAGTTTCGTAACTAAGCTTATCACTTTGTTGATCAAACCTTCTCTTTGCTCTTATTTCTGCTTTAGCATCAAAGTAAAATTTATAATCTGCATTAGGGAATACTATTGTTGTAATATCTCTTCCCTCTGCAATTATATCTATCCCTTTTGAAATTTCTTGAATTGTTTCATTTACGATATTTCTAATTCTAGGATCAATACTAACTTGAGAAACATGCTTATCTACTTTAGCACTATGAAGCTTATCTTCTACATCTTTACCATTTATACATACTTTTGAGTTTTTTACACTTATTTTTATACTTTTTGCTGTTTCTAAAACAGAATCTTGGTCAAAAATATCATCACTTTTTAATTGGTGAGCAAATGTAATAGCTCTATAAAATGAACCTGAATTCAAATAATATAGATTTAATTTTTTAGCTAACATTTCAGCTATTGTACTTTTTCCTACACCTGCTGGCCCATCAATTGCAATAACCATATTTTATTTCCCCTTTCCTATTTTTACACTTTTAGAGACATTACCAATTTCACCCTTTAATAAGGAATCAATTTGATTGTAAGTTAATTTTCTAAATTCGCCTGGTTCTAAATCACCTAATTCAATATTACCTATTCTAATTCTACATAATTTTTTTACATCATATCCTAAGGCTGATAATATTTTTCTAATTTCTCTATTTTTGCCTTCAGTTAAAACAATTCTAACCCAGTTTTTAGCTAAAACTTGGAAACTTTTTATTTTATATGGTTTTTTTTGATCTATATAAATACCATCTATTGCTTTCATCAGATCATCTTTTCTAACTTCTTTATCAGCAAGTACTAAATATTCTTTTTCAATTTCTTTTGACGGATGCATGATTTTATTTGCTACATCACCATCATTTGTATAAAGAATTAATCCTGTTGATTCTTTATCTAATCTACCTATATGAAATAATAAATGCCAATCATTAATATTAATTAATTCTCTAGCATATAATTTTTCATTAGGATCAAAATTTGTACAAACATAACCTTTTGGTTTATGAAGTGCAAAATAATATGATTTTTCTATTGGCTCTACAGTATCATCATCTAATTGCACAACATCGTCACGATCAACTTTTGTACCTAATTTAGTAACTCTTTTCATATTTATTTTTACTCGCCCTGCACTTATTAAGGTTTCACAAAACCTACGACTTCCACAGCCACTTTTTGCTAAATAGGCTTGCAATCTAATTGGATATTCAATTTTCAAAATTTACTCCTCATTAATATCATCATCCATGAATCTTTGTTTATCTATATCAGATAATTTAGGCAATTCACTAATACTTCTTAAGTTAAATTCTAGCAAGAATTTCCTTGATGTTCCATACAAACAAGGATGACCTGGAACATCTTTTCGTCCTATAACTTTAATATATTCCCTATCTCTTAACAATCTAACAATTGAATCACTAGAAACGCCTCTAATATTATCTATTTCTCTTTTTGTTACTGGTTGACTATATGCAACAATTGAAAGTGTTTCAAGTGCTGCTTTGCTTAATCTTTTATCAACTTTTTTTCCATAACATTTTTTTAATTCTTTATGTAAATCTTTTGATGGCAAAAATTGGTATCTATCGTGCAAAGTACTTAATGTTAAACCATGCATATAATCATCAAAATGTTGTTTTATTTCATCTAAAGCATTAAATAACTCATCTTCTTTTAGATTAGTCATCTTTTGTAATTTATCTTTACTAACACTATCGTTTTCTAAAAATAAAATAGTCTCTACTAATCTAGCATTTTTTGACAAAATAATATCTAATTTTTTTTTATCACACATATTACTAACTACCTCAATCAATCATCTAAGTCAATCTCTTCAAATTCCCCAAAATTAAATGGTTTATCATTATCTTTTTCTTCTGAATCAGAATTTTCAACAATTGAATAATCATCTTCATCTATATTATCATTTTTATTTTTTTCATTATATAAGCCAGTCTCGATAGCTTTATCATACATTTCATCTATTGTATCAGCTTCATCATTATTCACTTTTTCTTTATTCAATTTTTTAATAAATATAGTTCCATATGGTATTTTTTGAAATATTTCTATCATACGAAATTTACATGCATCTAAAATAGCCATAAAAGAACAAATTATATGCAAAGGCTGATCTAAGTGTAAAATTAATTCCTCAATAGTTATTTCATTTTTTGATTCAAATATTTCTGTTAAAAAAGCTATTTTTTCATTTACACTAACCTCTTCATAAACATTAAATACTTTTGCAGGTGAGATCTTTGCCATTATTGAAGAAAATGTATTTAAAAGTTTTTCTAAATCAATATTTTCAAATAACTGTTGATCATCAAAAGGTATTATAAAAGAAGATTTTTTTCTTTCAATAAACAAATCATCACTATTAGCTGTTCTAGTTAACAATTCTGTATACTTTCTATATTTTTGATATTCAATTAATTGATCAACTAAATCTTGTCTAGGATCTTCATAATCTTCATCAAATTCTAAATCAACAGGTAATAACATCCTACTTTTTATATAAAGTAAATCTGCTGCCATTTTATAGAAATCAGATAATTGGTCTAGTTTTATGTTTTCGTTATTTTTTATAAAATCTAAAAATTGTTCAGTAATTAATGATATTGGGATATCATAAATATTTATTTGAGATTTTTGAATTAAATATAATAATAATTCAAGAGGACCTTCAAAAGAAGGGGTTTTAAATGAATGAGAATCTTTTTTAACTATTATATCTATATCTTTTTGATTAACCATTAACAAAACTCTCTTTTTTCCCACATTATACATATAAGTCAATACAATGTAAATTTGTATAAAAATAAATTAAATCAACAAATAATAAAGGTGTCTAAGCTATTATTTTAAACTTATACACCTAAATATTATAAATATTCTACTACATTATTATATTATGGAATAATAACTTTATTCTTTTTCACTAGATTCAACTTTTTTAAACATTAATTCTCTTAATTGTTTATCTAATGTCTCTATTATATCAGGATTATCATTTAAAAAGTTCATAGCATTATCTTTTCCTTGACCAATTTTTTCATCTTTATAAGAGTACCAAGAACCACTTTTATCAATTAAATCATATTTAATTGAAGCATCTAAGACACTTGCTACATAGCTTAATCCTTTACCAAACATAAGATTAAGTTCTACCTTTTTAAAAGGAGGTGCTACTTTATTTTTTACAACTTTAACTCTTATCCTATTACCAACAACATTATCAGAACCTTTACTTAGTGTTTCTATTTTACGAACTTCTAATCGAACTGATGAATAAAATTTTAAAGCATTTCCGCCTGTTGTTGTTTCTGGGTTGCCAAACATAACACCAATTTTCATTCTAATTTGGTTAATAAATATAATTGTAGTATTACTTTTCGATAAAATACCTGTTAGCTTTCTTAAAGCTTGACTCATCAATCTAGCTTGCAATCCCATATGAGAATCGCCCATATCTCCATCAATTTCTGCTTGAGGAGTAAGTGCAGCAACTGAATCAATTACAACAATATTAACAGCCCCTGATCGAACTAATTTTTCACAAATTTCTAGAGCTTGTTCACCATTATCTGGTTGTGAAATCCATAAATCATTAATTTTAACACCAAGCGCTCCAGCATAAGATGGATCTAAAGCATGTTCTGCATCAATAAATGCAGCAATTCCACCTTTCTTTTGTGCCTCTGCTACAGCATGTAAAGCTAATGTTGTTTTACCACTAGATTCAGGTCCATATATTTCAACAATTCTACCTTGAGGATATCCACCAATTCCTAAAGCTTCATCTAATAATAAAGAACCACTAGAGATATTAGCAATATCTAAAGAAGGTCCCCTATCACCTAATTTCATTAAAGAACCTTTACCAAATTGTTTATCAATGGATGCTCTTGTAGCTTCAAGGGCATCTCTTTTTTGTTTTTCATCAGTTGGTTTGCCAATAACTGCTTCAGCATTCTTTTTTGCCATAAATATATTTTCTCCTTTAGATATATACTATTTATAAACTTAATAATTAAAAAAATGCATTAAAAATTCCCGTTTTTATACATTTCAGAAATAAAATCTTTTCTATCAGGAGCTCCAAAAAAGGCTGATCCTGTTACTACTACATCAATTCCATTTTCTCTTAATTGTTTAATGTTGTTTGTACTAACTCCACCATCACAATTTATTTTATAATTAAATCCATATTTTTCTTTATAATCATTTAATTTTTTTATTTTTTTTAAACTATAATCGATAAAAGATTGTCCACCAAAACCTGGATTAACACTCATAACTAAAACTTGATCTAATTCACCTAAAATTGGTAATAAACAATCAACATTAGTAGCTGGATTTATTGAAATACCAACATCTTTTTTATTTGCTTTTATAATTTGTAAAGCTCTGTGAATATGTTTTGTTGCTTCATAATGAATACAAATACCATCAGATCCTGCATCAGAGAATTCATTTATATATCTTTCAGGATTTTCTATCATTAAATGAGTATCAAAATATAAATCACTGTGTTTTCTTAAATCCTTGATAAATTTTGGACCAAAAGTAATATTTGGTACAAATACGCCATCCATAACATCTAAGTGAACCCACTTAGCATTCGCTTCTTTTATTGAATCGACTTCTGCAACTATTTTAGCAAAATCTGCAGATAATATACTTGGTGAAACTATTAAATTATTCATGTATTAAGAATATCATAAACTTTAATTATATTGCAATTGTTATTCATTATTTATTAATCCAATAAAAAAAATAAAAATTTATTTGACAGATTCAGATTTCAATAATATGATAACTTATCAGACAAGTAGACAGCTGATAATTCAATAAGTTAATTTGTAATTAAAAAACTTAGCAAAATTAAATTAATAATAATTTATTCATGTTCTTTTTAAAAAAAGTGAGCGGAAATTTTTTTATTGTAACTTATCAGACAAGTAGACAACTGATATAACATCAAGGTAGGATTGTATGAAAAACTTAGAAATAACTACATTAGTAGAAAATTCAAAAGGTGAACATCTTTCATTAGAAAATGAACATGGTATCTCATTTTTAATTGAAGTAGATGATAAAAAAATACTTTTTGATACTGGACAAACAGATTCTTTTATTAAAAATTCTTTTTTATTAAATAAAAATATCACTACATTAGATCATGTAGTTTTAAGTCACGGTCATTATGATCACTCTGGCGGTTTTAGAGAGTTAGTAAAAGTAAATAATGATTTTAAATTATGGATAGGAGAAGGATTTTTTAAATTGAAATATGGATTTCAAAATGGAGCATATGAATATTTAGGAAATGATTTTGATCAACAATTTTTAAAAAATCACAATATTAACACTTCTTATATAAATCAAGATATTACTGAAATTGAAAAAGATGTATTTATAGTTACAAATTTTGATAAAACTCAAAAAGATGAAATTATAAATCCAAGATTTGTGATTAAAGAAAATAATGAATTTTATAAAGATGCTTTTTTAGATGAAGTATTAATTGCAATAAAGACATCTAAAGGAATTATTGCAATTCTTGGATGTTCTCACCCTGGTATGAGAAATATGCTAGAAACAGTCAAAAAAAGATTAAACGCTCCCCTATATGCAGTTTTAGGAGGAACACATCTTGTTGAAGCTGATAAAACATGTTTAGACAATTCTCTTGAATATTTAAATTCAGGTAATATTGAATATGTTGGAGTCTCTCATTGCACAGGAT
>CAZPTG010000145.1:0-6363 GCA_964589355.1 uncultured Spirochaetaceae bacterium | reverse complement strand
AGGTTGAATCATACCATATTTTCTTGCTACATCCATTTTAATATCTTCAATTAAAGGGAATTTTACTTCAAGGTTTTTCATACCCTTCCATTCAAGCTCATTTATTTTTCTAAGCCAGGCAATATGAGAATAAAGTGAATCAACAGATAATCCAATTAGCTCAGTATTTAAGGCTTTAAAATCTTCTTCTAAATGAGCAAAAGTCATAAATTCAGTTGTACAAACAGGAGTAAAATCAGCGGGATGAGAAAATAGGATAACCCATTTACCTTCGTAATCTTCAGGAAATTTGATTTGACCTTGAGTTGTTGTTGCTACAAAATCTGGTGCTTTATCACCTAATAAAGGCATTTTGTAATTTTCTTCCATTTTTTATTTCTCCTTATTAAATATTTTATACTTAAATAATAAGACTAATAAAACTGAATGTCAATAGTAATCTATAACAATTGATACTTATTATCATTAAGAGATTATAAATAAAGATAGTACCAAATAATAAATGTAATAATTTTAATAAAATTCAATATTTTTAATTCTAAGTTTGTTTTTGGCTTTTTCTAAAAGTAAATCTAAATCTTCTCCATTATCTTGAAAAAGGATAGGATCAATTGCAAAAATTTCAAGACCTATTTCAGTGTATTCATTTTGAATTCTTTTATTAGGATAAAATCCTAAATCTAATTGGAATCTTATATTTTTAGTATCTTCGATAATATCTTTGCTTTTTATTAGAAGTGATTTTTCACTTTGTATATTATAGATTCTAATTATACCAGCGGTTGGTCCACTATTATAATAATGTTTTAAATTTGGATTTTTTATCATGCTAACTCAATTATAATTTTTTATTTATAATAACAAAAATACATATAATAAGGTAGTGTGTTTTCCAAATTTAAAGCTAAGTAATATTATGATTTAAATTTGTTAAGTAAAAATTTTTTTTTAATAAAAAAATATAAAATAGATATTTTTTCATATTAAAATGTATACAATCGTTTGCAAATGCATAATTATGATAAAATAATATCCATGTGATAAAATTATTACATATTAATTATTATTATGTTAAAAATTGAATTAATAATATTATGAATTTATGATATAAAAAATGATGCAAATCATTAGACATAAAATCAACTTTTTAGTATATTGATACTCGTTGTATTTTGTTTTATTAAAAAAAACGCTAAATTTATAAAGGTAGGTATTATACTATGGCACAACAAATTCAGGATTTAGTTGATTCTATTCAAAAAGAAGGAATAGAAAAGGCTGATAAACAAGCTGAGCAAATAATAGCTGATGCTAATAAAAAAGCAGATGATATTGTTAAAAGTGCTAAGAAAGAATCAGCGCGACTTCTTTCTGAAGCAGAAAAAGAGATTGATTTACGTGATCAAAGTTCTAAAGCATCTCTTAATCAAGCAGCTCGCGATGTTCAATTATCTCTAAAAAAAGCATTAACAGAACAAATTAATAATGTATTAAAAGATGATGTATCAAAAGCATTTAAAACTAAGGATTTCATAAAATTAATTAAAGATATTATTTCCTTAGATTTTTGTGATGTTAAAAATACAGAACTTCAAATTAGTGATAAAGATTATGAAGCATTAGCTGCAACTTTATCAAAAGAACTAAGTGATAAAATTAAAAAAGGTTTAGAAATTAAACCAGTTAAGAGTGTAAATGTAGGTTTCAAATTAGCAGATAAAGATGGCTCTGGCTATTTCGACTTCACTGATGAAGCAGTTGCTAAATTAATGATTCCTTTTCTTTCTCCTGCAATAGCAAAAATTGTTTTTAATTAAGGGGTGATCAGTGGCTTCTTATTATTATTTAGTTACAACATTACCAATGTTACGTTATGAGGATTCTGCACCTTTTTCGTGTGAAGAATTTTTATATATGTGCAAAACTAATGTTAGCAAGAAAGACTATAAAATCATTGCAGAGGCCCTTTCAGATAATAATGCATCACATCCATTTGTAAAAAAATGGTATCAATTTAATACAAATGTAAAAAAAGAATTATCAGAGCAAAGAAGTAAAAAACTTAATATCAATGATGATAAATATAAAAATACAAATGATAAAGAGTTTAGAATTGTTGAAGGTGTAAGAGCTGCTTTAGCTGCTAAAAATGCTTATGAAGGGGAACTTCTATTAATGGAGTTATACTGGAAGTACTTAGAAGAACAAAGTACAAATCATGTTTTTGATTTACAAGGACTTTTAGCGTTTGCTATTAAGCTAAAACTTTTAGAGAGAAAATCTCGCTTTGATAAAGTAGATGGAAATAACGAATTTAAAAAGTTGTTAAATAATCTACAATCAACTATGAAAAGCAATTAATGGAGAAAATGATGGATAAAATGAAAGGACGCGTCATCGGCGTCAATGGAAATATGGTAAATGTAGACTTTGAAGGTTCTATTGCTAAAAACGAGGTAGGTTATATCCATGTAGGTGATACTCGTTTAAAAAGTGAAGTTATTAGAATTAATTCAAATTTTGCAAGTTTACAAGTTTTTGAATCAACAACCGATGTTGCAATTGGAGATAAAGTTGAATTCACAAGTGAAATGCTTAGTGTAGAATTAGGTCCTGGCCTTTTAAAACAAATTTATGATGGATTACAAAATCCCTTACCAGATTTAGCTGCTCAATGTGGCTTCTTTTTACAAAGAGGTGTTTATTTAGATCCTATTCCTAATTTAGATTGGGAGTTTACACCAAAAGTAAAAGTAGGGGATGAGGTAAAAGCTGGTGATACTTTAGGTACTGTACCAGAAGGATTATTTAATCACCAAATTATGGTTCCTTTTAACTTAACTAGAGGGGATTGGAAAGTTACAAAAATTGTTGATAAAGGCGTTTATAATGTAAGAGCTAATATCGCAACAATTGAAAACCAAGATGGTGTAACCAGAGATTTAACTATGGTTGTTTCTTGGCCTGTAAAAGTTCCAATTACTTGTTATGAAGAAAGATTGAGACCAGATGAATCATTAGTAATGAAGATAAGAATTGTTGATACTTTCTTACCTGTTGCTAAAGGTGGTACATTCTGTGTTCCTGGTCCTTTTGGAGCTGGTAAAACTGTTTTACAACATATGGAAAGTAAAAACGCTGATGTAGATGTTGTAATTATTGCAGCTTGTGGTGAAAGAGCAGGGGAAGTTGTAGAAGTACTTAAAGAATTCCCAGAACTTGTTGACCCAAAAACAAACAAGAGTTTGATGGAAAGAACAATTATTATTTGTAATACATCATCTATGCCTGTAGCAGCTCGTGAAGCTTCTGTATATACAGCAGTTACTATGGCAGAATATTATAGACAAATGGGATTAAATGTATTGCTATTAGCAGATAGTACCTCAAGATGGGCTCAAGCTATGAGAGAAATGAGTGGAAGACTTGAAGAAATTCCAGGTGAAGAAGCATTCCCAGCATATCTTGAAACTCGTATTGCAGAATTCTATGAAAGAGCCGGAAAAGTTAGACTTAATGATGGAAGAACTGCATCTGTTACCATTGGTGGTACAGTATCTCCTGCAGGTGGTAACTTTGAAGAACCTGTAACACAAGCAACATTAAAAGTTGTTGGAGCATTCCACGGTTTATCAAGAGAAAGATCTGATGCAAGAAAATATCCTGCAATTAATCCACTCGATTCATGGTCAAAATATTCAGGAGTAATCAAAGAAGATACAGTTGATTATGCTAGAAAAATATTGTTTAGAGGTGGAGAAGTTAATCAAATGATGAAAGTTGTTGGTGAAGAAGGGACAAGTATTAATGATTATATTATTTATCAAAAAAGTGAATTAATTGATGCTGTCTATTTACAACAAAACTCATTTGATCCTGTTGATGCTAGTGTTATTGTTGAACGTCAAGAATATTTATTTAACTTATTGTTCAAAATAATTGGATCTAATTTTAAATTAAATAGTAAAAAAGAAGTTCGCTCCTACTTTAATGAAATAAGACAAAAATTCTTAGACTGGAATAATGTTGAATTCAAGAGTGAAAGATTTGAACAAATTGAGAGTGAAATAAAAACTCAATTTGATAGTAATTTTGAAAGCTTTGAAGAAAAAGCTGAAAAATTAATATAATTGGAGTGAGAAATGCAAAAAGTATATACCAAGATTGAATCTATTGTAGGTAATGTTATTACCGTTAGAGCAAAAGGTGTAAAAAATGGCGAGCTTGCTATTGTTACTACAGCTACTGGAGAGAGTTATGCAAATGTTATTAAATTAAACAAAGATTTAGTTTCTCTTCAAGTATTTTCTGGTGCTGCAGGTATCTCCACAGGGGATAAAGTACGTTTCCTATCACACTCTATGAAAGTATCATACAGTGATGATTTATTAGGAAGAATTTTTACAGGTAGTGGAGTTCCAAGAGATAAAGGTCCTTTATTAGAAGAAAATATGATCGATATCGGAGGGCCTTCTGTTAACCCTGCAAAACGTATTATTCCTAGAAATATGATTAGAACAGGGATCCCAATGATTGATATTTTTAACACACTTGTTGAAAGTCAAAAATTACCTATTTTCTCAGTATCTGGAGAACCTTATAACCAATTACTTGCTAGAATTGCTATGCAAGCTGAAGTTGATTTAATTATATTAGGTGGTATGGGATTAAAATATGATGATTATTTATATTTTAAAGATACACTTGAGAAAAGTGGTGCTATGAGTAGAACTATTATGTTTATTCATACTGCAAGTGACCCAACTGTTGAGTGTATGTTAGTTCCAGATATGGCTTTAGCTGTTGCTGAAAAATTTGCAATTGATGGTAAAAAAGTTCTTGTATTATTAACTGATATGACTAACTTTGCTGATGCAATGAAAGAAATGGCTATTACAATGGACCAAGTACCATCTAATAGAGGTTATCCTGGAGATTTATATTCATCACTTGCTTCTAGATATGAGAAAGCTGTTGACTTTGAAGGCGCAGGTTCTCTTACTATTTTAGGTGCTACAACAATGCCTGGTGATGATGTTACTCACCCAGTACCAGATAACACTGGATATATTACAGAGGGGCAATATTATCTTAAAGGTGGAAGAATTGAACCATTTGGTTCTCTATCACGTTTAAAACAACAAGTTAATAAAGATACAAGAGATGACCATAGAGCTCTTATGGATGGTATGATTAAATTATATGCTTCCTATAAAGAATCTTTAGAAAAGAAATCTATGGGATTCCAAATGACAGAATGGGATGAAAAATTACTTAAATATGGTCAACTTTTTGAAACAAAGATGATGGATTTAAGTGTAAACATTCCACTTGAAGAAGCTCTTGATTTAGGTTGGGAAATATTAAGTGAATGCTTTGAACCTAATGAAACAGGATTAAAGAGTGATTTAATTATTGCTCGTTGGCCTAAGAAGGATGCTTAGGAGGTAAAATGGCAGTCAAATTGACCAAAAATGAGCAAAAAAAGCAAAAAGACCAGCTCAAACAATTTACTCGATATTTGCCAACTTTGTTGTTGAAAAAACAACAACTTCAAATGGTTATTAGAAATATTGAGCATAAAATAAAAGAGTTGCGTCTTGAGCAAGATAAGCTTGTTGATGGAATGCAAGATTGGATTTGTGTTTATGCTGAAAATGCAGCCTTTAGTAAAGAATTTAAGCTTTCTAAAATTGTGAAAGTTGATAGGGTTATTAAAGTAAAAAGCAACATAGCCGGTGTTACAATTCCTGAATTTAAAGAATTAACTTTTAAGGATATTGCCTATGATTTAGGTGATTATCCTCTATGGGTTGATGATGGTATATTAACTTTAAAAGAATTTGCTAGACTTGATGCTTTAATTAGTACTTTAGAAATTCAAATTGAGTTGTTATCTAAAGAACTTAGGACAACTTCTCAAAGAGTTAATTTGTTTGAAAAAGTTAAAATTCCTGAAGCTAAAGAAAATATTAGAAAAATTGGTATTTATCTTGGAGATCAACAAGCAGCTGCTGTTGTAAGAGGTAAAATTGCTAAAAATAAAGTTGTGGGGGTATCCTAAATGATTGTACCCATGAAAAAAGTAAGCGTTATAGTTCAATCTCATAATAAAAACTCTATGCTAAAAACTTTAAGAAAATTTGAATTGATGCATATTTATTCTACAAATTCAAAAAGCAAAAAAGGTGAAGAGTTAAAAAATGAACTTGATTTATTTAATGCTGCAAGATTGAGTATTGAAGAGAATTCTAGTGATACTAAACATATTAAGCAAGAAAAATTAGATGAAAGTGATTTTATGCACTTGCATGATAGTATTACATCAAAATTAAGTGAAAGAAAACAACTAAATGAAACAAT
>CAZPTG010000144.1:0-6391 GCA_964589355.1 uncultured Spirochaetaceae bacterium | reverse complement strand
ATTCATGCTTGTTGGTAACTTAAGTGTTGCTGAAAATATTATTCTTGGTTTAAAGGATTTACCCACAGTACCTCCAATCTCTGAAATTAATGAAAAAATAATTGAATTAAGTGAAAAATATGAATTAAAAGTTGATCCAACAAAACTTGTTGAAACTTTAACTGTAGGAGAACAACAAAGAGTAGAAATACTTAAATTATTATATCGTGGTGCTGATATTTTAATTTTAGATGAACCTACAGCAGTATTAACACCTAAAGAATCTCAAGAGTTAAATAAAATTCTTAAAAAAATGCTAAGTGAAGGTAAAAGCGCAATTTTTATTACTCATAAAATGATTGAAGTATTAGAATTTTCTGAAACCCTTATGGTCCTAAGAAAAGGTAAATGTGTTGGAGTTAAAAAAACAAAAGATATAAAAGAATTATCAGAAATTGCTAACTTAATGGTAGGAAGGCCTATATTATTCGATTTAAAGAAAGGCCCTTTTAAACCTGGTAAGGTAAGAGTTGAATTAAAAAATGTAAGTGTAAATTCAAAAAGTAATACACGAAAAACATTAGATGATATTTCTTTTAATATTAGAGAAGGAGAAATTTTTGGTATAGCCGGAGTAGCAGGCAATGGACAACAACCATTAAGTGAAGTTATTACAGGTTTATTAAAAGTAAATGAAGGTACAATTTCTATAAATGGAAAAAACTATACAAATAAAACTCCTCTTCAAATAATTAAGGCTGGTGTAAGCCATATTCCTGCAGACAGAGGAAGAATGGGTATAGTTGGGGATATGAGTGTTGGCGAAAATTTAAGTATGAAAAAATATCGTACTGAAGAATTATCTCACAACCATATGATTAATCATTCAAAAGTAAAAGATTTTGCTAAAAGATTAATTAATAAATTTGTTATAAAAACTCCAAATCAATTTACAAGTGCTAAATTCTTATCAGGTGGAAATATTCAAAAAACAATTCTAGCTAGAGAAATTAATTCTTGTAAAGGTATTTTAGTAGCTGTCTATCCATCAAGAGGATTAGATGTTGGAGCAATAGAATCTGTTAGACAAAATATCATCGCACAAAGAGACAATGGCTCTGCAGTATTATTAGTAAGTGAAGAACTTGATGAACTGAGAACAGTTTGCGACAGAATAGCTGTTATGTTTGAAGGGAAAATCATGGATATCATGGATGCAAAAACTGCTTCTACTGAAGAAATTGGGCTTCTAATGGCTGGTGTAAAAAGGAGTTAATTTATGCGATTCATAATTGAAAAAAGAAATGAGAAATCAAAAAAAATGCAAATTTTAATACCAATTTATTCTTTATTGATTTCATTTATTTTAGGAGCTTTTGTATTACTCTTATCTGATGCTAATCCTTTAGATACATATATAGCTATCTTTAAAGGAGCCTTTGGTTCTAATACAAAAATTCAATATACTTTAGTTAAAATGGTTCCACTTCTAATGTGTGGTCTTGCTGTAGGTATTGCATTTAGACTTAGATTTTGGAATATCGGAGCAGAAGGTCAATATGTAATGGGTGTTATTGGAATTACTTGGGTAATGCAGTTTTGGACTTGGTTACCTGGTATTCTATTATTACCTATTGGTTTATTAATGGCTATTATTTTTGGTGGACTTTGGGGTGGTATTCCAGGAGCTTTAAAAGCTCAATGGAAAGTTGATGAGACTCTAACTACTTTAATGATGAACTATATTGCAATTGGTATTGCAGAATATTTATATATTTCAGCTTGGAAAGCACCAAAAAATAATATGGGTACAGTTAAATTCCCTGAAATAGGTTGGATTAATAGAATTTGGGGAAAAGTACACTGGGGTATTTTTATTGCATTACTCTTAGTTGTTATTTTATACTTTATATTATATAAAACACGTTGGGGTTTTGAATTAAATATGATTGGAAAAAACAGTGAAGCTGCTAGATGCCAAGGGGTTTCTATCAAAAAAAATATTATTCTTGCTATGATTTTTTCTGGTGCTATAGCTGGATTAGCTGGTGGTATTGATTCTGCAGCAGTTACACATTGTTTAACTAAAGGTGTAAATAGTGGATATGGATTTACTGGAATTATCGTTGCTTGGATGAGCGGATTAAATCCATTTGTTTCTGTAATTGTAGCACTGTTCTTAGCTGCACTAGAATCAGGATCTGATGCTCTTCAAATTACTATGAAACTACCTTCTGCAATGGGAGAAGTATTACAAGGATTAATTTTAATTCCACTACTAGCTGGTAGCATATTTATTGACCATAGAATAAAACCAGCTGCTAGAGTTAAGGAGGACAAATAATGACTACATTAGACTTAATAACAAAATTATTAGCTGCCACTCTAGCAATGGGCACTAGTTTAACTTATGCAACATTAGGTGAAGTTTTTACTGAAAAATCTGGTGTGCTAAACTTAGGATTAGAAGGAACTATGTTGATGGGCGCCCTATCAGGCTTTGCAGCAACTTACCACACTGGAAGTTTATTAATTGGAATGCTTTTTGCTATGTTTGCTGGCGCATTATTTAGCTTAATACATGCTTTTCTAACTATATCTTTGAGATCTAATCAAGTTGTTACAGGATTATCTATAACAATGTTTGGTACAGGCCTTGCAAACTTTTTAGGTAAAAGAATAGGTCCAGTTAAAAATAATTTAAACTTAGTTGGATTAAATATTCCAAGTCGATTTGAAAATATTCAAATACCTATTTTACATAAAATACCTATACTTGGAGCACTCTTTAATGTATCTATACTTACATATATGCTTTATATTTTATTACCTCTAGCTTGGTATTTTATGTATAAAACTAGACATGGCTTAGCTCTAAGAAGTGTTGGAGAAGCTCCAAGAACTGCTGCAGCAATGGGGATAAATGTTAATAAAACACGTTATATTTATACAGTATTTGGAGGCATTTTTGCAGGAATTGGTGGGGCAGCCCTATCATTAAGCTTTACACCATCTTGGAATGATAGCATGACAGGAGGTATTGGTTGGATTGCAATTGCACTTGTTATATTCTCTGCTTGGAACCCTGCTAGAGTTGCTATTGGTACCTTAGTTTTTGGTGGAATCACAAGCCTACAATTCTTTTTACAAGCTGCAGGGTTTAAAATGATAATTCCTGCACAATTTTTAGCAATAGCTCCTTATTTTATAACTATCATTACCTTGATATTTATGACTATAAATAGCTTAAAAACAAGAGGAAGCTTTGCTTCTCCTTCTGCTTTAGGAACTCCTTTTGCTATTGATGAAAAATAATTGAACAACAATAAAAAATGCCCTATTTAGCTAGCAATTAAGTCTAAATAGGGTTTTTTATAGCTATTTACACTTTGTTAAAATAAAATTATTTTAAAGTAATGAATGAATTAAAAAAAACAAATGCTATGAGAATTTTAGAAAAAAATAAAATTAAATATAGTATTTTAAAGTATAAAGTTGATGAAAATAATTTAGATGCAATACATATAGCAACTAATTCAAAACTAAGTCTTGAATTAGTTTATAAAACTATTGTTTTAATCAATGAAAAAAACGAAATTTTTATTTTTTGTTTGCCAGCAGAATTCAATGTTAGTTTAAAAAAAGCAAAATCTATAACTAATTCTAAAAAGATATCATTATTGGAATTAAAAAATTTAAAGAAAACTACAGGCTATATTAGAGGAGGATGCTCTCCTATTGGTATGATAAAAGAATATCCTACTTATATATCTGAATTTGCTCAAATAGAAGATTATATTTATATAAGTGGAGGACAAAGAGGCCTTCAACTAAAAATTAACCCTTTTGATTTATCTAAGTGCATTAACGCAAAATTTAGAGATTTTATATAAAAAAACCCTCAATATGAGGGCTTTTAATAAATTTAAATTATTCTAACTATTTTACTAATGCAATAGCTTCAATTTCAACTAATACATCTTTTGGTAATTTAGCTACTTGAACAGCAGAACGAGAAGGCTTTATACCTTTATCAAAAAATGTTGAATAAACTTCATTCATTGCTCCAAAATCATCCATATTTTTTAAAAACACAGTAGTTTTTATAACATGTTCCATATCACTTCCACCAGCCTCTACTACAGCTTTTAAATTTGATAAAGATTGAGTTGTTTGCTCTACTATTCCACCACTAATCTCACCTGTTTTTGGATCTGCAGGAAGTTGACCTGAAGAGTATACAAAAGGATTTGCAATAATTCCTTGGCTGTAAGGGCCAATTGCTGCAGGTGCAGTATCTGTTACTATTTCTTCTTTTTTTAGTTTTTCCATAATTTACTCCATTTTTTTTTATTTATATAATATTTTTTTCTATTTTTTTTATGTTTACAGTATATATGATAATATATCACTTGTACTAGGGGCAATACCAATCATTGATGAATTTATTTTAGATTTTTCATTAAAACCAAACCCATAACTTACAGCTAAAAAATCAATTTCTGACTCAATTGCTGCACTCTCATCATGATAAGTATCACCTATTAATATAGAATTTTTTTTATCAATATTAAAATGCAATATTATTTCATTTAAAATTTCAGCTTTATACTTTGTTCCCTCAATATTTGTTCCATCAATATAGTCAAAATATTTTGCAAGATTTAAATATTTTAACATACTAAACACTATCTCACGATATTTCATAGTAGCTATTGCCAAAATATAACCTTTTTCCTTTAAAGATAATAAAACATCTTCAATGCCATCAAACACTTTAACATCATATTGGCCTTTTTCAAAATATCTTTTTCTATATATATCACAAGCTTCATCAATATATTTATCATCTAAATTATATGTATATTTGAAACAATCTTTTAAAGGAGGCCCAATAAATTTACGCAATTGGTTCGTATTGGTTTCTTCCTTTAATCCAAGTTGCTTAACACTCCAATTTGCAGTATTATAAATTCCTGGAGAAGAATCCACTATAGTTCCATCAAAATCAAAAATTATTAATTTATAATTACTCATTTTCACCTTCATTTATTATATTATTTTTATACCAACTAAATAACTCAAAATTTGTTGCTATTATATTAATTTTATTATTTATCGAGGAAGGCCAAGAGTAAAACATTCCTCCGGCTTCTTCTAAAATTACTTTTGCTGCTGCATAATCATAATAGCCTAAGAAAAGTTCGTAATAACCATCAATTAAACCTTGGGCAATATAACACATTTCCAATGCACATGAACCATAAGATCGAATATCACTACACTCTCTTCCAATTAAATTATATTTTTTCATATAAGAATCATAATATTCTTTATATCGATGTGGGGGAACGCACACATTAATGGAATATTTTATATCCTTAATTTTTGAGACTTGTATCTTCTCATCATTTCTAAAGGATCCTAATCCTCTCGCAGCATAATACAAATCTTTTGATTCTGGAGCATAAACTACACCTAAAAGAATATCTTGATTATCATTTTCATAAGCAATACTTACCGCCCAATTTGATAAATTCCGAAAATAATTAGTTGTACCGTCAATAGGATCCACAACCCATCTTCCTTTTCCAAAAATTTCTTTACCTTCTTCACCAAAAAAGCCATCATTTTCAAAACAACTCATCAATTCAGATTGAATTAATTTCTCTGTTTCTTTATCTGCTGTAGTAACAAAATCATTTTTTTGCTTCTCTGTAACAACAAAATTATTACTTTTTCTCAATTCAAGAGCGTATTGCCCTGCTTTTTTTGCAATCTTAATTGCAGCATCTAGTCTATTTTTTATTTCATTTTTCATATTATTTTTTTTTCATTCTATTTACTGTTGATACAACAAACTTCCAATCTACAGGATCAAAATCATCTCTCATTACTTTAATTTGATCCACACTAGTCAAATTATCTTTATCATTATATTTTAATATTAATGCATTCCAATCACTCTTGTTCTGTGAATACATTACTGCTCCTAAGTTTGTTTTCCTCTCCCAAAGTTTTAACTTATCTTTATGGTTTAAGGCTAAAACAAGAGTCAAATCATACCCCGGAATAGTAAACATCTTTTCTTTATTATCTTTTTTTTGTTTAATTAAAGCTTGATTTATTAAATAATCAATACTAGATAATAAATCGTAATTATTCTCTTTACATATGTTAAAAAAAGAACTTTTTTCTTCATTAACAAAAGAAACTATTTCATACACCCTTTTTGGCAACAAATCTTCTAAAGTATTAAATTCAGTTTCATATATTTCATTTTTCTCTATAGCATTCAATTTTTTTTCTTCAATATTAATAACCTCTTTTTTTATAGATTCTTCAACTTCTTGAGGGTTTTCAGCTTCTTGAGGTTTTTCAGCTTCTTGAGGTTTTTCAGCTTCTTGAGGTT
>CAZPTG010000143.1:0-6456 GCA_964589355.1 uncultured Spirochaetaceae bacterium | reverse complement strand
ATATATTGGTAATGATAATACAGTTGTATCTGCAATTGCTAGTGTAGATCAAGTTTGTACAAAATATGATTTACCTTTATTCAATAGTGATACAACAAGTAGTGAAAATACAAACTTTTTAATGAGTTTTGGACTTGATTATTATAAAGTTGGAAGAATTAGTGGTGAAAAAGCAATTGATGTATTAATTAATAAAGCTAGTCCAAGTGATATTGGTGCAATCTTTTTAGATGATGTTTCTCAATTTAACTTTATATTAAATTTAGATAGAGCTAAAGAATTAAATATTAATATAAGTGATGAAATTCTAAATAAAGCTAGCACTATCGTTAAAAATGGATTGATGATAAGTAATTAGTATATAAAAAATTAAATAATAAAAACCATTAAAAGAAAGTAAAATTTGAGAGTGTACCTCCAAAGTAGACAAAAATAATTTTTGAAAAACTTTGGAGGTTTTGTTATTATAAAGTGATATTATTCAAAAACTGAGTTAATATATTCAGTTAAATCTTCTTCTTTATACATTAATTTATATAAAGCTGTTACAATCGGATAATCTTTTTCAATATTATTTTCTTTTGTTTTTTCATGCATAAGTTTAATAGTTCTATAACCCTCTATTACTGTTGTGCTTTTATTATCTTGTAAAAAACCTTTTCCAACTAAAAGGCCCAATGTTCTATTTCTAGATAAATCATTTAAACTTGTTAATCCTAAATCGCCCATTCCACAATATTTGAAAATAGTTGAGCTATCACAATTGAAAAGCATTAAGAACTTTCTCATTTCATTTACACTTTTTGTATAGATTAAAAAATCAACGTTTGGAGAATTATATCTTCCTGAAACTAAACCTATAGCAATAGCATACATATTTTTTAATATACTAAGTAATTCAACAGCTCTTACATCAGCTGTATAATCAAGTGTTAGCGCAGTATTTTTTAATATTTTTTCTTTTACAAATAGATAATCTTCTTTTATACCTCCAAATGTGAAAGCAGAGGGAAATCCATTTAACAATTCAATTGCAAAAGTAGGACCTTTCATACTTGCTTTTTTTTGAAAAGGTAATTTTTCAGTTATAAAAGCTCCTTCATTACTCATTCCTTTTGCAAGATTAATTACTAAGGTATTTTCATTTACAAATTCTTTTATTCCATTACAAAATGAAATAATTGATTTCGAGGGAATTGCTAAAAAAATGCAATCTGCAATTTTAAAATTTTCAAAATTACTAAAAGCTTTGATATTTTTATTTATATATCTTGTTGAAAAACTTTTAGTGTTTTTGTGATTTTCATTTATTTCATTAACTACTTTTTCACATCTACTATAAATGAAAACTCTATTATCACTATTCCAAGCAAGTCTTTCGGCTATAGCAGTTCCAAAAACCCCGCTACCAGCTATTATTATATTTCTTTTTCTCATATTTATTTAGAATTTTTTTGTTCAAAAGCGCTAATATCATGATTATTTCCACTAACTACAAGAATATCTTTTTCATATAGTTTAGTTTCCGGTCCGATATTACCATTAGCCTTGTTATCTCTAACAATTGCAATAATATTTATTTTAAATTTAGCTCTAAAATTTAATTCTTTTATTGTCTTATTAGTAAATTTTTCATTAATTTCAACTTCAATAATTGAGAAATCTTTACCAATAGGTAATATATCAAGAGTTAATTTTGCACTTAATTTTTTAGCGAGTTTTGTTCCCATATCTACTTCTGGATTTACAACAATTGCTCCTATTTTCTCTAGTATTCTACTATGGTCGTCACTTATTGCTTTTGCATATACCCTAGAAACTCCTAATTCAATAGCATTAAGAGTTGCAAGAATATTAGCTTCAATATCTTTTCCTATACAAACAATTACAACTCCACACTCTCCAATACCCGCATCTTTTAGAGAGTCTTTTGTTAATTCACTCATGTGAATTAGTTGATTTACATTATTTTTTAATGGGAAAAGTTTATTTTGCTCTTTATCAATTGCAATAATTGTTTTCCCCTCATCTAATAAATTTTGTGCAAGAGCTAGTCCAAAACGCCCAATTCCAATAATGCCATATAAATTATTATCTGCCATAATAAACCCCTTATCCGATTTGGATATTTTCTTCTATATAATAAAATCTCTTTTGAGAGGCTCTCCAACTAAAGGCTATAGTTAGAGGACCAAGTCTTCCGATAAACATAAGTAATATAAGAATTATTTTGCTTGCAGTTGCAAGCTTTGTAGTAATTCCCATAGAAAGTCCAACTGTTGCAAATGCGCTAACACATTCAAATAATATTTGATCAAATTTAAAAGTATTGCCTTCGATTGAAAAAATTATAAATGATGATATTAGTATTGCAAACATTGCTAAGCTAGCAACAAAAAATGCTTTAAGAATTGATGAATCTGATATTTTCCTATGAAATGCTTTAACGCTATTGTGTGTTGGAATTCTAATTATTGATAAAATAATTGTGAACATTGTTGTAGTTTTAATACCTCCTCCTGTAGAGCCCGGAGAAGCACCAACATACATTAAAAAAAGTATAACTAGTATTGAGGGATTGCTCAAATTATTAATATCGAGAGTATTAAAACCTGCAGTTCTAGTTGTTACACTTTGGAAAAAAGCTTCTAATAATGTAATATTATTTTCAGTGAATAAAAAGCAAAGAGTCCCAAAAACAATTAAAGATAAACTCATTGTAAATACAATCTTTGTATGTGTTCTAAGTCTTCTATTCTTTTTGATTGAAAATACATCATAGATAACAAAAAATCCTAATCCTCCAATAATTATCAATAATGCTGTAGTTAAGTTCAAAAGTATATTATCACTATAGTTAGATATACTATTAAAATTTCCAAATAAATCAAAACCTGCATTATTAAATGATGAAATTGAGTGAAAGAGAGCATATCCTATTGCTTTTGAAGTTGAATAATCTAATTTAAATACTTGATAAAATAATAAAGTTCCTGTTATCTCACAAACTAATGAAGTAATAATAAGAGTTTTTACAAGTTTTCTAATATCAAATCCTGGAATTGAATTTAATGCTTCTTTAGCTAAAGATAGATTAGAATAAGATAAATTATTTTTAATAATCATTAAAAAGAAAACTGCAAATGAAGCAAAACCTAAACCGCCTATTTGGATCAAAGTAGCTAAGACAATAGAGCCAAAAAGTGATAATGTGTTTCCAACATCTATGGTTGATAATCCTGTTACACATACAGCACTAGCTGATATAAAAAATGAATTAATAACACTAATACTTTTTCCTTCCTGGTGACTTATGGAAAGTAATAATAAAAACCCTCCAATAATAATAATTGAGGCAAAACCCAATATTAATTTTATACCAGGATGGATCATATTTTTATGTCTTGATTTCATAGATATGGATTATAATTGTTTATATAAAGAAATACAAGATAGAAGAATTTTTAATATAAATCTCGAATTTTTTACATAAAAAAGGTTTGATCGAAAAAGATCAAACCTTTGAATAAATAATTTTTTTATAATAATAATAATAAATTATTTTTCTTGTTCTAAAGCTAATGTTCTTGTTGTCAAATCACAAATACTAGGTTCTCCATAATATTGAATAGCACCAGGGAAAGTAAAGCATGTATCAATAGCCCATTTATCTCTATTTTTTTCAAAATATTTAAATGGAGCTCCATCAAGTTCTACTAAAGCTTTTTTTATAACAGGTTTTAATTCTCCATGTCTTTGCTCCATGTTCATCATCATAGTTATTGGAATACCGCCGGCAACCCATTTATCTGCAGGAGCACTTAGATTTTTAACACTTGATAAATAACCCGATAAACCACTAGATATTAGCATAAATGCATTAAATCCTAAGCTATAGCAATAATCTGCATCAAAATTTGATGGGAATGCACATCTTCCTTCATAACCAAAGAAGTGGTTTTGTGCAGAAAATTTTCCACTATATGTTTTATCTTTTTTCATTTGAGCTAGCTTTTTAGAAACCATTTCAATTAATAATTTATCTGTTTCAATTCTTGATACTTGAACATTACCATGAGGATCTCTATCCATTAATAGTTGAAGTTGAATGCTATTTGGTAAAATACTAAATACTTTAGAACTAGCTGCACTAACATTGTTTAAAATGAAAGCAATTTGATCATTTGTATTTTCTAATTTTGAATAATCATCGGCTTTTTTAGCTAATAAATCATTAATTTCACCAATTAGTGCTTTAACTTCAGGGATAAATTCTACAAGACCTTCTGGAATAATAATTACACCAAAGTTTAATCCTTTATTACCTCTATTAGCAATAATTTGACTAATATAATCAACAACTCCTGATAGAGAAGTTTCATTTTTTTCAACTTCTTCACTAACAAGACATATATTAGGTTGTGTCTCTAGTGCACACTCTAGTGCAATATGTGAAGCACTTCTTCCCATAACTTTAATAAAGTGCCAATATTTTTTTGCAGAGTTTGCATCTCTTTCAATATTTCCAATCAATTCACTATATGTTTTTGTTGCAGTATCAAAACCGAAAGAAATTTCAATTTCGTCATTTTTTAAATCGCCATCAATTGTTTTTGGACATCCAATAACTTGAATATTAGCTTTTTTATTTAAGAAATATTCTGCTAATACAGCTGCATTAGTATTAGAATCATCACCACCGATAATTACAACAGCACTAATATCATGTTTTTGACAAGTTAATCTAGCTTGTTCAAATTGTTCTTCAGTTTCTAATTTTGTTCTACCAGATCCAATAATATCAAAACCACCAGTGTTTCTAAATTTATTCATGTATTCACTTGTAATTTCTTCAGTATTATCTTCAATAATACCACTTGGACCACCTTTGAATCCAAATAATTTACTCTCTGGATTTGCTTTTTTTAAAGCATCAAATAATCCGCTAATAACATTGTGTCCGCCAGGAGCTTGTCCACCTGATAAAATTACACCAACGTTTACTCTTTTTTTGATTTCTTCATTATTGCCTTTTTCAAAGGTAATTTTATTCAATCCATAAGTGTTAGGGAATAACGCTTTTACTTGATCCTTATCTGTAGCTGGGGCAGTGGCTTCTCCTTTTACAGGAACAACTTGATCAATAGCTTCTCTTAAAATTGAAGGAAGTTTTGGTTGATACTCATAACGAACTCTTTGTAGAGGGGAAAGATTCATAATTTCTAATCTCCGATTTTTGGTTTTATTTTTTTTACAAGAAGACTTGCACTTAAAAAGATATAAAAATACAACACTAATTTCAAGAGAGTAAAGAATAAATTAGGCACTAGAGTTAAACTAAATAATATATTAACCTTATATAAAAAAATATGGAGTATTAGTTTATTATGAAAATATATGTAGATTCAGATTCTTTTTTAAAACAAATGAGAGAAATTGTATTAAGAGCTGCAATAAAAAGAAATTTAGATATAACATTTGTTGCAGATAGAAGTTTAAAGGATGTTGTTTTAGCAAAAGAGAGACATACTGCACAATTGAGAGCTTCAAAATTAAGTAAAAATTCAGATTATAATAAAGAAGAGATAAAAAATATAAGAAGCAAAATAAAGATGATAGTTGTTAAAAGTGATAGTGATAGTGCTGATGATAAAATAGTAGAAATTGCTCAAAAAGGGGACTTAGCAATAACTCATGATATTCCATTAATTGATAGATTATGTGAAAAAGGTGTTTTAGTATTAGATGATAGGGGTAATATATTTAGTGATAAAAATATAAAAGAGAGATTATCTATTAGAAATGCGATGACAGAATTAAGATCATATGGCATTTATGTTGAGAAAAATAAAAAAATGGGTGCTAAAGATGTTAAATTATTTAGTGATGCATTTTCAAAAACTTTAGATAAATATAAAAAAGAATTAGGGCAAAATTAATAAAATTAAATATATAATATATTATGAGAGAAAAATATTTAATTAATTACACTAATAAAAATGATTTAAGAGTTTTAAGAAAATTGGCTTTATATTCTTCTATTTATGAAAAATGTGTTTTTGAAAATGAAAAAGAGAAACACAATTATTTAGATTATGATATATCAGTTTTTGTTACACATGATTTATTATCACTTGTTAAGTTGAAAGCTTTATTTCAAAGTAAAAATAATTTAAAATTTCTAATTTTAGCAGATGGTGAAAATATGAGTATTTTAACTTCTTTAGCAGAAAAAAATTTCACAATACTTGATTTAGATTGTAAAGTTAATGTTTTTAAAGAAAATATATTATTTTTAAATCCAAAATTATATTTAACAATAAAAATTACAAAAAGAGAAAAACAAATATTAAATTTAATATTAAAAGGTCAAAATAATAATAAGATTGCTAAACAACTTGGAATAAGTGAGAGAACAATTGAAACCCATAGGAGGAATATATATATAAAGACAGG
>CAZPTG010000142.1:0-6479 GCA_964589355.1 uncultured Spirochaetaceae bacterium | reverse complement strand
TGTATCCTTCAACACATAAATTAATAACACCACTTCTTTCACTAACTAAACCACTTAAAGATCCCATCAATAGAGGAATTGTATATGCAACAGCATAAGGAGCAATTTGAGTAATAGTTTCCCACATATTATTTACCCTCCTCTACAGAATTTGAATCTGTAAATTTAATTTGTCGTTTTTCATTAATTTTTTTAAATTTTTTATCCCAGAATTTTTTAAACATAACACTAGTTGCTGTAAAGTAAATAATAACTGCAATTATTGTATCAGCTAATTCTGGAGGAACCATAGTATTCCCACTCATAAAACCTTTACCGGCTTGTAATATCCCAAAGAATATTGAAGAAAAAACTACACCAATAGGATTACTAGCACCTAATAAAGCAACAGCGATACCATCAAAACCTTGAGTTGGTAAAACACCAATTTGTATTTTACCGGAATAACCACAATAATAAGCAACACCAGCAAGCCCTGCTAGACCACCTGCAATCATCATAGATAAAACAACAGAACGATTAACTTTTATACCAGCATATTCTGCACCATATCTATTATAACCAACTGCTTTTAATTCATAACCAAGAGTTGTTTTATCCATAATAAATTTTATAATTATTACAGACAATATTGCAACAAACAAACCTAAATTTATGTAATTTGATCCATCAAAAATTTCAGTTAGCCAGTTGATTCTTAGAGTTTTTTCATAAGGTAACATAGCACTTTCTGTTTCTAAGGAAGGTCCTTTTAAAAAAGCTGGAACAAAATAATAAGTACTCCAATAAGCAATCCAGTTCATCATAATTGTTGCAACAACTTCATGAACATTAAAAAAAGCTTTTAATAATCCAGGAATTAAACCCCAAATAGCACCTGCTAAAAAACCTGTAACTACTATTAATATCATAGTAGGGATATGAGGTAAATTAGTAGCAAAAGCAACTGTAGTTCCTGCAACTCCACCAGCTAAAATCTGACCAGAAGCACCAATATTAAACAATCCTGTTTTAAAGGCAAAAGCAACAGATAAACCAACTAACATTAGAGTTGTTGTAATAGCAAAAGTAGTTCCAGTTCTTCTAACATTCATTAGAGCACCTTTTACAAGATATCTAAAAGCTGAAAAAGGATTTTCACCAATAAATAAAATTAAAATTGAACCTGCAATTAACCCTAAAAAAACAGCACTAATAGCAATAATAAAATCATTACTTTTTAATTCTTTTTTCTTTATAGCACTCATATACTAATTATCTCCTTTTGAGGAAACACCAGCCATCATTAGACCAACGGCTCTTTCATCTGTATCTTTTGTAGCAACAACATCCATTAACTTACCATCACTGATAACAGCAATTTTATCTGATAGGTTAAAAATTTCATCTAATTCAAAAGAAACTAATAAAACTGCATTACCTGCATCTCTATGAGCTACAATTTGTTCATGAATGAATTCAATTGCACCAACATCTAACCCTCTAGTTGGTTGAACAACAATTAGTAATTTAGGATTTGCTATAATTTCTCTACCTACAATAGCTTTTTGTTGATTCCCACCAGATAATTTACCAGCTAAAGAAAACAAACCTTCACCAGATCTAACATCGAAAGTTTTAATAATTTTTTTCCCATATTCTTGCATCTTTTGTTGTTGTAAAATATTGTTTTTACTAAATGGAGCATGATAATAATCTTTAATAACAAAATTATCTTTTAAATTATATTCTAGAATAAGGCCTCTTTTTTGTCTATCTTCAGGCACATGACCTATTCCAGCTTCATTTCTAACTCTAATATGAGAATGAGTAATATCTTTATTACAAACTATAACATGACCACTATCAATTTTTCTAAGTCCTGTTATAGCTTCAATTAGTTCAGATTGACCATTTCCATCAACACCTGCTATACCTACAATTTCGCCTTCATTTACTTTTAGGGAGAAATCTTTAACACCCAATATTTTTTTAGAATTTAAAACATTTAAATTACTAATTTCTAAAACAGGTGTTCCAGGTTTTGCTTCGGTTTTTTCAACTTTAAAGTTAACCGGACGACCAACCATTAAAGAAGCCATTTCTGATTGAGAAGTATTTTTAACATCTACAACATCAATCATTTTACCTCTTCTAATTACAGTACATCTATCAGCTACAGCTTTAATTTCATCTAATTTATGAGTGATTAAAATAATTGATTTACCTTCAGCTTTTAAACCTCTCATAATATCTAACAAATCATCAATTTCTTGAGGAGTTAAAACTGCAGTAGGTTCATCAAAAATTAAAATATCAGCATCAACATATAACATTTTTAATATTTCAACACGTTGCTGCATACCAACGGTTATATCTTCAATAACACTATCTGGATCAATATTTAATCCATATTTATCTGAAAGCTCTTGAATTCGTTGAGAAGCATCCTTCTTGTTCAGTACAAAACTTCCCTCTTTACCTAAAATAATATTTTCAGTAACAGTATAATTTTCAATTAATTGAAAATGTTGATGCACCATTCCAATTTTAAGTGCAGTAGCATCATTTGGATCGTTTATTTCAACAGTTTTTCCATTAATTTTTATCTCACCTTTTTCAGCTTTATACAAACCAAAAAGAATGCTCATCAATGTAGATTTTCCTGCACCATTCTCACCAAGAATTGCATGAATTTCGCTATTTTTTACTTGTAAAGTAATATTATCATTTGCTACAATTCCTGGAAATTCTTTACGAATATTAAGCATTTCAATTGCATAATCCATTTATTGTCTCCTAATATGTATAAAAATACACTTTTATTGTTTAACACAATAAGGCCACCATTAGGCGGCCTTATAATTTTGCAATTACTTGCTTATTTCCATAGACCAGGAAGTTGTTCAGCTTCAACAACAATTTCGCCAGATTTCATTAAATCCATTGCATTGTCACATTCAGCTTGAATTTCATCTGATAAATTAGGATTATCAGTAGGTATACCAACACCATCATCTTTAGCTGTTAATTGAATTGCTGTTCCACCAGGGAAAGTACCATCTAATTCATCTTTAATCATATCATATGAAGCTCTGTCTAAATATTTCATAGCAGAAGTTAAGATACAAGATTCACCATTAGGCATTAAACCATCAGCATATTGGTCAATATCAACACCAACTACCCATTTGTCTTTACCAGCAGTTCTTTGAGATTTACCTTCGTTAATTACTCCAACACCAACTCCACCTGCTGCTGCAAAAATAACATCTACATCTCTATCAAACATTGTAGCAGCCATTTGTTGACCTAAAGCTACATCACTGAATGAACCAGAATATAGGCAATCTTCTTGTGCAATTGAAACATTAGTTCCTAAGTTTTCGTTTGCATATTTAATACCTTGTTGCCAGCCCCAGTTAAATTTTTGAACTGCAGGAATTTCCATACCACCAACAAAACCGAATTTGCTATTTGGCATTTTTAGAGCAGCAGCAATTGCAGCTACAAAACCGGATTCTTGTTCTGCCCATGATACTGCAACAGTATTTGCTTTAATTTCAACATTGTAATCGCCAGGATGTGGAACACCATCTAATAAAACAAATTTTACATCAGGATATTGAGTTTGAGCTTTATAGATAGTTGTTTCAAATTTGAATCCAGGAGTTATAATCATATTATAACCACTATCAGCTAAATCAGATACACCAGCTAAATAATCAGCTTCAGTTGTTCCTGCAGGTTTAATGTATTTTGGAGTAAAACCAAAATCATCACCAGCTCTTACAATACCTTCCCAAGTACCTTGGTTAAAAGATTTATCATCGATAGTTCCTGCATCAGTAACCATACCGACTCTTAAAGATGTTTCACTTGATTGTGTTTCTTCAGATTGTCCATTAGCAAATGCAAATGAACCTAGTGCTAACAAAGCACATAATAAAGTAGCAAATTTTTTCATTACTATTTCTCCTCTTTAAATTTTTTAGTGGATTTCTATATAATATCATTAACATAAAGATTGTCAAATACATAAATTAAAATTATATTACTATTTTTATTTAATAACTCAATTTTATAAACATATTTTTAGTTTTTGTGTTAAAAAATATTCATAATCTTTGAAAAAACTTTAATATAAGTTAAAAAAATTAAAAAAAATCTTTCTAACTTTTCTATTACTAAACATATTTTAACACAATATTTATTATTCATCTATTAAAAACTTTTAAATATTAATTTTATTAAATAAAAATATTACTTGACCTTTACCAAGTAAAAATAAATAATACGAGTGTGAAAAGAAAAGCAAAAATACTACACAACATATATAAATCCATAGTTAAATTTTCTCTTAATTTAAACTATGATTTCCATGTATGGAATGAAGAGGAGTATCCTAAAGGACCAAAAATCTTTTGTTCTAACCATTTTTCTTCTTCAGATGTACATTTTGTTACAACTTTATCTAAAGATCCTATGCATATGATAATTGGACCCGGTTTTTCTATAAAATATGTAAATAAATTTCTACATTGGACAGAACAAATACCTGCCTTAACTGAAGTGGATAAAAAAAATGTAGTAAAAAATGCAATTAAATACTTAAAAGAAGGCGATGATATTTATATATTTCCTGAGGGTAGATTAAACACACAAGAAGAATTAGATATTTTTAGAGCAGGTATAGCTAGAATCTATTTAGAATATCCTGTTCCAATAATTCCAATTGGATTAATTGCCCCTAAAAGACGAGTAAAAAATAAACATAGCACTGCTGCAAAAAGAAAAATAACAGTAGTTAATAAAAATTATTATGCAAATATAGGAAAAGCTATGCTTTTTAGAGAAGAAGAAGAACTAGCAAAAAGTGATAAACAATTAGCTGAAAAAATGATCTTAAAAAAAATTAAAAAACATATTTCTTTTTTAATTGATGATGTTAAAACTAATAAGTTTTGGAGTTAGATATGAATGAAAATGAATTAAAAGCTTTATTTAATGACTTTAAAAAACAAGTCAATGAAATAACAGAGCACAGCGATAAAGTAAAAAAACTTAATTTTAATTGCACTTTATTAAATGGTACTGGATTTAAATTTAACTACAATATCGACAAAATCAATAAAAATAATGAGGCAAATAAATATAAACCAGCAACGACATTTAATGCAATTGTAGATATTATAAGCACTGTTTTGTCTATTGTTTATCTGATTCTATACTCTCTTAATAAGTTAAATTTACGCTTTGAAGATACTAATTTAACAAATATTTTAATTATATTATTATTTTCATTCTTAATTTCATTTTTTATTATTAGAGCAGTTTATCATTTATTTCATGTAACTAGTATTGTTAGAAATCCTTTGTTTAGATTATCTGAAGCTATAAAACTTATAATATTATTAGACATAAATATACTAATAGCAATATTGTATAATATTGAAGCTATTAATATAGTAATATTTATTTCATTTATATTAAGTTCTCTAGCGTTTTTATGCATGGGTATCGCAACAAAATTATCTTTTAAAATAGAAATGTTCTTCTCATCAATATTACCATTTTTAATGTTAATAAGTACTTTCGAATTTTCTTTTATTTTTAGTAGCATTATTCTAAGCATATCTTCAATAATATATATTGTAATGAATAATGATGAAGCTAAAACAAATTCTATTTTTATGTTTTTAGGGATTAGTTTATTGCTTTTAAATCTATTTGTATTAATTTAATAAAGATAAAAAAGCTTTCAATATTAAATTTAAACGAAATAACTAATACAAATGAATTAAATAAATATTACTAATCAATAAGCATTTGAGAATAGTATCTTTTTTCAATATTAGAATATGGAATATTAAAATTATCTAAAGTTTGATATAAACAAGCTACTAAAAAATCTGAATCTTCTTTAGAAATTTCATCCTCAACTATAAATTCTATTTCAAAAAACCACCCCAAATTACTTACTTCTAATAATTCAATATGAAGTGGTATCTTATATTTTGTATAAGAAAAAGAATATCCTTTTTTTATTTTTCTATGAGATACTTTAAAGCCCAATTTTTCAAAAAAGTTTAGAGATGATGAAAATTGATTATAATTCAAATCGACTTCTATTTCTGTATTTTGCTCAATACCTTGATCAATTATTTTATCTTTAACAGTATAAATTGTCTTTTTTGTCTCATTATTATCAACATCATTAATAATTAAATTTCTTATCCTAAATGTTTGATTAATTATTGGATTAAAATAATACACATCTACTTTTTGTGAATATTTTTCACTAACAATAAAATCATCATTTCGTAATGTAGATAATAAATTAGTATAATTATTAACATGTGCTTTTAGTTCAATTTCTTTTGACATTTAATCTTTCCATGGGAAAATCATATTTTTTAAAGTTCTATGACCGACATTTTCTTTTTATTTATATAAAACATCTTCCCAATTTATATTTTTAATATTTTCATTAGGTTTTT
>CAZPTG010000141.1:0-6485 GCA_964589355.1 uncultured Spirochaetaceae bacterium | reverse complement strand
CTTGAAGATCCTATTGCAAGAAGATATCCTTTTTCTTTCAATTTAAATAAGGTGTTTTTTACATCATCACTGACATAAGATTCATCCATCTTTTTTAAATAATCTTTGTAATAATCATTTTTTTTTGAAATTGAAGTTTGAATTTCATTAATATCTTCACTTAAATTGTTTTCATTTAATATTATTTTATAACTTTCTATTCTAGATATACCTTTAAGTTTTTCATTTATTTTTTTATTGAAAACTAAATTTTTATCGTCACATATTTTTTTCCAAGCTAAATAATGGAATTTGTCAGTATGACAAATAACTCCATCAAGATCAAAAATTATTGCTTTAGATTGTTTCATTAAAATCCCCTAAAATTGTATATTTTTTTGAATTTAGTAATATAGTTATTTCATTTTCACTATGTATTTCGATTTTATTTTTAAAAATCTTAAATTTTATTTTTGTTTTTCTATAAATTATCGAAAATGAAAAATATTCCCATTTGTTTGGTATAGTTGGATTTAATGAAAGTAAGTCATTTTTCATTTCTAAGCCAGCAAAACCAAAAACTATAGCCAAGTAACATCCGCCCATATTTGCAGTATGAATTCCTTCTTCAGTGTTTTTTTTCAAATTATCTAAATCTAAATATGCGGAATTTCCAAAGAAACTTAGAGCTTCTTCACCCAACTTTAATCTTGTTGCTGCTATTGAAAAAATAGTAGAAGAAAGAGATGAATCGTGTGTAGTTATTTTTTTATAATAGAGATAACTATTTTCTATGTAATCATTATTTTGATATTGTGGGTATAGATAATTTGCTAAAACAACATCAGGTTGCTTGCATACTTGATATCTATACAATTCTAATGGATGATGGTTTAATAACAAAGGGAAATCATTATCGCTTGTTTTTTCCAAATCCCATATTGGTTTGTTTATAAAAGAGTCGTCTTGAAGACATATTTTCAATTTCTCAGATTTTGGTAAGTATATTTTTTTATAAGCTTGCTTAAAATTATTTATTTCGTTTTCATCAATATAATAGTTAAGTTCTTTAGAAATTGAAATTAGATTTTCAAAATCATATTTTACAGATACATTTGTATAATAATTATTACTTACAAGGCATGTATATTCATCAGGTCCAGTGACTTCGTGAATTTCAAATTTTCCATTATTAAAATTTCCCAAATCTAAAAACAATCTACATATTTCTAATAGCAATTCAAGTCCATAATTTATCATAAATTCTTTATCATTTGTGCAATGATAATAAAAAATAATTGCATAGGCTATTGCACTGTTAATATGGTATTGTGCTGTTCCAGCTGGGAAGTATGCAGAGCATTCATTTCCAGAGATTGTCCGCCAAGGGAATAAAATTCCCATTTTATGACCTAGTCTAATAGCATTATCTTTTGCTTGCTTCATAGTTTTGTATCTATACATTAATAGTTGCTTGCTTTCTTTAGGGTTTGTTAGCGTGAAAAAAGGTTGGCAATACATCTCAGTATCCCAAAAATAATGACCCTCATAACCTTCTCCACTTAACCCTTTAGCTCCAAGATGTGCAAAAGAATCTTGAGATTTTGACTGTTGTAGTTGATAAAGATTATAATTTAAAGCTTTTTCAAGTTTCTCATCTCCGCCAATTTCAATTCTAGATAGTTTCCAGAAATTATTTAAGTACTCAGTTTGTTCTTTTTTTAAAGTGTTTTCATTGATGTCTAGATTTTCTGTTTTTTTTATTTTTCTCAAGCTATCAGAAATTTCAACTATTTTATGAAAGTCAATTCTTTCATTATTTTCATAAGTACAACATATTGAATTTAAATTATATGAAATTTTTTTTTCTAATTTTGAAAAGAAATTAGCTTCAATTTTTATTTTTATATTACTATTTTTTATTTTTGAATGAAGAGTAGTTTCATCACTAAATTGTGCTTCTATAGGAGCTAATTGTTTATGATTTGCTCTTGGATCATTCTTTTTTACATAGTTTGAAACTTTATTATCTACATAGCTTTTTACTTTAATTTTTTTAGTTGAATTTGTTGAAATTGAATAAGAAAATAAGAATATATTAGCTCTTTTATATGAAGCCATTCTCTCTGTTTTTATATTAATTTCAATATTATTAGGACTAAGATATGAAGTTTCTCTATAAACTAATCCATTTTTCATATCTAATGTTTGCTTAAAATTTAATACTTTGCATTTTTCAAAATCTATTTTCTCATTATCAATAAATATTTCTAATCCCTGAATATTTGCAATATTTACAATTGTATCTTTTTTATAAGTTAGTCCATAAAGTGGTTCTGCATGTTCAACATCTACACTTTCGTATACACCGTTAATATATGTTCCAGGATGAATCGGCAATTCTTCAATAGATCCTCTTACTCCCATGTAGCCATTGGCTACATGAAAGAGAGTTTCATAAAATAATTTATTTTTTTTTGAAGATGGAAAGGTAGATTTTTCTATTAATAAATTATTCATAAGTTCCTCAATTTACCCCTTTACAGCGCCGGCTGTAAGACCTTCAATTAATCTTCTTTGGAATACATAAACAAGTATTAGAAGAGGGATTGTTACTACAACTGCTGCAGCCATAATTTCTCCAAATGGTTCTTGTTTTGCAATACTACCAGTAAATAATGCCATAGCAACAGGGACTGTTCTTGCTTGAGATTCTATTGATGTAAATGTCAAAGCAAATAAGTATTCGTTCCAAGCTGCTATAAAAGATAATAATCCAGTAGTTACTAAAGCTGGAACTGTTAAAGGCAACAAGATAAGGTAAAAAGATTGAAGAGGAGTTGCTCCATCAACATTTGCAGCTTGCATTAATGATTTTGGTAACCCTTTGAAAAAAGAAGTCATAACCCATATTGTAAATGGTAGAGTAAACAAGAAATAGGAAAAAATCATTGCTGGCGTAGCACTTATATGTAGTTTATTTATTACAGCGTATAAGCCTGTTAATACTGAAATTTGAGGAAACATTGTCATCGATAAAATTAAGTATAATGAAAATGTTTTTCCTTTGAAATTTAGTTTTCCAAGTGCAAATGCTGCGAAGGAGCCGATAACTAGACAAAGAATTGTAACAGATCCTGCCACAATTAAGGAGTTCTTTAAACCATTAACAAATGTATTATTTAAGAAAACAGCTTTATAATTATTAATTGATATTGAAACTTGATCTGTTATATTATCTACGGGAACAAATGTAGCTGGAGTCATTAATAATTGATTTTCTGTTTTTAATGATGTGTTAATTGTCCAATAAAATGGAAACACTAAGAAAAAGAATAAATATATAACTAATATCCAAAATAATACTTTTCCAATAGTTTTTTTATTTTTTTTATTCATTATTAACACCTCCTGACATTTTTGTGTAGATAATGATGAATAATAATATTATAAAGAATATTATTACACTTGTTGCTGAAGAGTATCCCATTAGCTTGTTATCAATTAATTGATAATATGAATATGAAGCCATTGAATAACGTTTTTGTGCGAAAACAATTTGGAATAGGTCGAAAACTCTAAGGGCATCAAGAGTTCTAAAAACAAGAGCTACTGTTATAGTATCTTTTACCATAGGAAGTGTCATTTTCCAAAAGTTTTGCCAACCATTACAACCATCAATTTTAGCTGCTTCATAAATTCCTTTTGGTATTGTTTGAAGTCCTGCCATAATTAGCAGAGCCATAAATGGCGTGGTTTTCCAAACATCAATTGCTATCATAGCCCAAATTTGTGTATCGGCATTTGTAAGCCATGGAAATTGTCCATTTGTAATTCCAAACCATTGGCTTACAACATTAACAACACCAACTCTAGTGGAGGAAAACATCCATTCCCACATTTTTGAGGATACTGCTGTCGGGATTGCCCAGGGAACAAGCATAGCAACTCTCATTCCACCTCTTCCTGGGAAATTTTTTACCATAATCAGTGCTATAATCATACCAAATATTGTTTCTAGCGAAACAGATAATATTGTAAATAGCAGTGTGTCTCCTATCGATTGAATAAAATCTGGATCAGTTGCTGAAAAAACAAAGTGTTTGTTAAATATTGAAAATTGAGAAACTTCTTTATATCTATTTGGTTTTCTAGGTAAAATATCTATGGGATCTTCATATATAATAGAGCCTTGTTCATCCATTCCAATTGGATCAAGTTCCATTATTTTAAGGCTTAAAAGTTTTTGATAATTCTCTAAGCCAACAAATTCAGTTTTTTTACTACTTGCAAAACGTTCATTAGTAAAACTTTTTGTAAAAACACTTCCAAGAGGATAGAATGCAATTGTGAACAATACAATAAAGGATGGGAGTAGTAATAAAAAAGCTAATTTTTGTTCAGATTTTTTTAAAGCATGATGAGTATTTTTCATATTTTTATTCCTAAATGGTATGAATCACCTAAAATAATATTAGGTGATTCATATTCAAAATAAATTATTCAATAATATCTGAAATATCTAATTCAATATTTTTAACAGCTCTTTCTGCTGTGCTTTCATTAGTTAGTACATCATGTACATTTTCATAAAATACTTTTGATACTTGAGCATATTGAGGTGCTGTAACTGTTGAAGGTCTAGCTACGGAAGAAGTAAATACATCTTTTAATGTACCAAAAAATGGTGTTGCTTCTAATACTTCAGAATCTTCATATAAATCAATAATAGTTGGGTTATAGGAAGCTTCAATAGCTCTTTTCTTTTGTTGTTCATAGCTAGTAAAGAAGAATAATACATCAGCTGCTAATTCAGGATTTTTACTATATTTAGAACATGCTAATTGCCATCCACCTAAAGATGCAGCTCTAATGTTGTTTTTACCAGATGGAAGAGGTGATACTCCAAATTTATCCTTAACTGCAGAACCTTCGCTATTACCTAGAGAATAAGCATAAGGCCAGTTTCTCATAAATAGTGCATTACCAGCTTGGAACATATTTCTAGCATCTTCTTCAGCAAAACCAGTTACTCCATCAGGTGCAATTGTTCCAACCCAACCTGCAGCTTTTTCTAAAGCTTCTATAGCATTTGGATTATTTATTGAAATTGTTCCATCAGGTTCAACTATTGAACCACCATCATAAGAATATACCCATTCTAGAGCATCACAAGTTAAACCTTCGTAACTGTTTCCTTGGAATACAAAGCCCCAAAAGTCTTGATTACCAGCAGCTCTTTCGCCTTGCATTACTTTTTCAGCCATCATTTCTAATTCATCCCAAGTTGTAGGAGGTTCATTATAACCATATTTTTCTAATAAATCGGTTCTATAGTATAATAAACCAGCATCTGTAAACCAAGGCATAGCTACAAATCTATTATCAACTGTATTGTTTTGAATGATTGAAGGGAAATGAGCATCTGTGTATTCTTTTGCACCATATTCGTTTAAGTCAATTAAATGTTCTGCAATATCTCCAGGCCAAATTACATCAATTTGATATAAATCAACTTCTGATGATTGTGATTCAAAAAATTGTAGATATAAACCTAATCTATCAGTTGTTAAATCTGGTGTTTGAAGAATTTCTACAGTTACATCTGGATGCATTTCCATATAAGCAGCAGCAGCATCTTGAGCTAGTTCAAATTCAGTACCAACAGCTCCAGCAGCAACAGTAATTGTTTTGCTATCTTCTTCCATCATAGTAGCTTCTTCTTGGCCACTTGCAAAGACGTTAGTAGTAATAAATGATAACATTATTACTAAACAAATTGTTAATTTTTTAATATTTAACATAAATCTTTCTCCTTTTGTGTGATTTTATTTGAATATTTTTAAGCCGAACCTCTTTCTATGAGGGTTGGCTCAATTTCTTGGGTTATTGTGTCGTTTTTTCCTTTTTGGTTATTTAGTAATTCTATTAATCTAGATATAGATGTTTTTGTGATTTCTTCTTTTGGTTGATGAATTGTTGTAATAAATGGGGGAAATAATGTGCTATATAAACAATCATCATATCCAATTATTTTTATATCATTAGGTACATTTATATTCATTGCTTTTAAGCCTGCGATAATACCTGCAGCAATAACATCTGCTTGTGCAAATATTCCATCAAAGTTTTTTAGAAATTCATAATTATTTAGTGCAAATTGATATCCACTATTAAAAGTGGTGTTTATTGATATATTATGAGCCTCCGGTATCAAAATGTTTTTTTCTTCTAGAGCTTTTTTACACCCTTGGGTTCTTTCATTGTGTTCATTTCCAATATTAGGAATACATGAAACTATCAATATTTTTCTACATCCTTTTGAATATAAATAAGATCCAGCTAAATATCCTCCTTTTGTGTTGTTTGTTACAAAATAATCAATGTTAGTATTATGAGTAGGTTTAAAGTGTATGTTAATTGTTGGAATATTCATTTTATTGGCATATTTAATTTCTTCTTTGCTAATGGATTCATGTAAAAATAATAGGCCATCAATTTTCCTT
>CAZPTG010000140.1:0-6496 GCA_964589355.1 uncultured Spirochaetaceae bacterium | reverse complement strand
TTGCAAATATTTAGATAAATTAAAAACACAATATCATATAAGTCTAAATACATTAGATTATTCTAATAATAATAATCAAATAGATTTAAATATAGTGAATCCCAAAGTTGTAATAAAATACAATTTAGTAAGTGATGACAATTCAATATCTGAGATAAATGAAATAACACAAATATATGAAGAAATACCAACAACAAATAATGGGGCAATAGATTATTCATTTATAAGTGATAAATATTATTATGATGAAGATACTAATAAATATAATAATACAAGAGTATACCCAAAAGGATATATTTATTTTTATGACAAAGGTGCAGAAGGTGAAAAAAACTTTAGAATGTGTAATGAAGAAGGAAAAGATTTATCAACTCTTGGAACTTATTTTGAAATTACAGAAAATAGTAACAATTTAGAAAAAGATATATATGTAGATCAATTAAATAGAGAATATAGAATTAATTTTAATCTTCAATATCCTCTTGATAATGAAAACAATGATTACAGTGGCTCAGCTCCTACATTAAATGAACTCTCTCCAACTACAGATTTAAAAATATATTTTGATGGATACAATTCTAATACTAATACTATAGAAAATATAAATAACACAATCTCTGAGAGTGAATATTATAAGACAATAACTTTTAATCAAGATCAACTTCCACTTGATGATTATTATTCATTTACACTTAATAGGTTTTTTGATAATCAAGAAAATGAAATATATCCTAGCTTAACATATTATTTAGAAGATGATGAAAATGATTTAGAATATATTCAAACAAATGAAGATGGAATAATAATTGATAGTGATAATCTTCTAGAAAATACACTTATATCTTATTCAAAAGATAATTATTCAACTTCAGTTGATACCTATCTAGATAGAGTTAAGCTTGATTATATAATTAACTTTAATCTAGAAGATTTTGAAGATGGCTCACAGATATTAATAAATGATGAGCAAGATGTGAACAATCAATCATTTTCACCAACTATCAAATTCTTTATCCTCCCTTATGATGGCAATTTTTCAAGTATATCAACAATCGATTTTACAACAGCTATAAGTGAAAATCCAACATCACAAATAGATAATAACACCTACTCCTTTAGTTGGGATAAATATGATGAAACAAACACAATCCAATATCCTATACTAAAATACTTTATATATGATTCTTCCTCACCTTTATTAGCACAAGTCTCTAGCTCTGATAATATTGAATTCTATAATATAAAGGATAAAGCAAGCGTTATTGATTATGTTGAACCAATTGCATTTAAAAAAGGAGTATTAGAAGAGGATGTAACAATAGATATGCAAAAACTAATTAAGGAATACCAAATTAATTTTAAACTTAAAGATATTGAAGATAATAATAATGAAGTTGCATTTACTAGCTTTAATCCAAAGGTAAAATTGAATATCTACAAAACTAATATTGATTCAAATAATCTTATAGATTCAATTTATATAAAAGAAACTAATAATACAGGGGAATATACCTTTGATTGGAATAAATATGGGAAAAATATAGATTTAGAAGACTTACCTGCCAAAGTAAACCAAAATGAAATTTTCCCAATAGTTCAATATTACTTATTTAATACAGATGTCTCATCTTATCAAATGTTATTAGATAAAAACACCTCAAATCCTACAGTAGTTACAAATATAGATAGTGGAGCAAATACAGGCTTATACTCAAATGAAGTAACTCAAAAAAATGAAGATGTATATATAAGAAGTAAAAAACTTAATTTTAACATAATTTTCTCTCTATTCAATATTGCAACCTCTCAAGAGATAATGATTAGAGAAATAAACCCAATTATTACATTATATTACAATAATGGTAATGAAGATATAATTGATGTATATAATACAATACCTAACAATGAAATATATGAAATTGAAGTAATTAGAGATGATAATCCTATTTCAGTTGATATGAAAATTGACTTAGAAGATAAAAGAGATGATATTAGATATAGACTTTGTAATAATGATCCAACAAATATAGATCCAAATCTCAGATATACAGTAAAAGATGATATGAGTAATCGGTTTAAGGCTAATTTTGCTCTTACAAAAGCTAATGATAATAATTTAAAACTATATGTTAAAGATTATAAATATCTAAACAATATAGACCTTGAGGGAAGGTTTATTCAAAATGATGATGATAGTGATAATGATTATGAGGTTTGGTTAATTGTTGAAAACAACAATGAATATGATGAAGATGATTCAATAAAACTTAATTTACCAACTCATGCAAATTACAAAAATACAAGTGAAACATATAATCCTTCAAACATAGAAAATGGTTATTTTTCAATCTCTTATAATCAAAATAAAATAGCTAACCTTAATGATTATTTAGATAGTTCTAAATATTTATATCAAAACTTCAAATTAATTGTAAATAGTATAAGAAGAGAACCTTCTCCACAAATTGATAATTTAGATTATATGAATATAGAGACAATAAAAAATACATCTAATAATTCAAAATATATTTATGTTGATACATCAACAACTTATAGCCCTTAATAAGGAATATGATATTATGAAAACTAAAGTTTTAATAACACTATTTACATTAGAATTAATAATTAATTCACTATTTGCTCTATCTCACGATGACTTATGTATTATGCTAGCTCTAAATAATCCGACACTAATAAATCTAAACAAAGATATAGAATTAGCAAAACTTGATATAAAAGATGCAAAAGCCCAATATCACCCTAAGATCGATTTTTTAATAAGTGCAACTTATATGATTAATCCACCAATAGGTAAAATTGTTGTTAACCCAGATGATTATATAAGTGGAGAAAGTGGAACATCTGGAGTTTTAACTCCTTTATCTACCATAGGATTAGAGGGACCTTTAACAGTTTATAAAGGAATGGAGAATACTCAATATAATTTTAAACTAAGTTTAGTCCAACCACTTTTTACTTGGAATAAAATAAAAAAGTCAGTTGATATCTATAAAAAAATTCACATTCTAAAACAGCTTGATGCAGATATTAATAATAAAAAATTTGTTAATGAATTAGAAGCAAGAGAAGCAAGCCTTTATTATTTATCAAAGATAAAATCTAATTTAAATGAACAACAAGATATATCAAAAAAACTAATACAAATAGCAGAAGAATCTCTATCTAATGATTTAATATTAGAAATTGATTTATTAGAGATAAAAATAAAAGCCAAAGAAATAGATATTGCTTTATCACAAATAAATAGTGAAATAAATAATCAATTATCATTTATTCATAAATTATGCAACAATTCCTCGATAAAGCTAAAAGATATTGAATATGTATTTGATGAAATAAAAATATCTAACATAATAGAAAAAGGTATTGATAATATAAAATCCAAAGCTCTAAAATCAGAAAATTCAAATATTCAATCTCTTTTAATTCTTGAATCAATTAAAGCTGATGAGATAAATCTTAGTAAAAAAGATATTTATTGGAAGCCAGATTTTGCTCTTCAAATTGAGGCATCATATAATGGTCCAAGATTCCCAATAATAGAAAAAGGCTATTTCACTCAAAACCAAAGCGGTTTTAATTTTTCACTTGTAATTAAATCAACTCTTTGGGATGGTGGTGCAAAATTAAATGATATTGTTAGAAAAGAAATTGAAGCTACAAAAGTAACAAAAAATTCTAGTGAAACTAAAAATCAAATAAAACAACTATTACAAGAGAACTATAATAATCTAACTTTTTCTGAGATAAAAATAAATTATTTATTTTTAAAGCAAAAAGTATTAGATAAAAAAATAGAAAAACAAGAAATAGAATACAATCAAGGATATGGTAAAATAACAGATATTTTTAATTCTAAATTAGAAAAATTAAACATTTTATTAGAAATAAATCATCTAAAACTAGAACAATGCACTAATTATTTTTCTATAGCATTCTTTTTATAATATAAATATTATTTTAGATATATTTTAACTTTATATATTAAATTCTCACATTAATTATACTAAGAAAATGATAATTACAAGCATTTTTTACAAAATCACCTACTGCTAATCTCTTCAACCAATTTACCTACATTAGATCCTATATTAGTCTCTAAATCTTCTAAACTTTCACAAAAGCTTTTTTCATTAGTTAATGCTATAGAAATCCTTTTTATTAAAGTATTAAAACATATATTATTTTTCTCATAATCAGGTAATAATTTAATTAATTCAGTCTCTGTATAATGAGGAGGATTTACAATATCACTCATTTTTTCATTTTCAGAGATTAATTCTCTATCAATCTCAAAAACCTCATTAAAATGTAATAACAACCAAAATTCAAAACATGGATTTGAAATATAGAGTTGATAATTATTTTCATTACATTTTTTTATTAATTCAAAATATTGTTCTTTTGAGACACTTTTTTTATCTCTATCAACAATCAAACAAACCTTATCTTTTTTAGGATCAAATGAAACAAATTGAGTTTTAATAAATTCACTAACATTCTTAATTTGATAATTTTTTACAAAAAATCTATCTATATACTCAACAATATCATCTATCCTATTATCATAAAAACTAATATTATCTTTTTTATATAAATTAAATTTAGTTTCCATAATTTCAACTAAAGTATCATACAAAGCAGAAGCATCTCCCCTTTTAGAAAATTCAGGAGATCTATAAAAGCAATGTTCAACAATAGAACTCATAAGAGCTGCGATATTACGTCTTTTTTTAGATAAATTATCAATACAAAGTTTAGTTCTTTCAAGCGCTTTTAGAGGATTACTCCATCCTAAAAAAGAATGATTTCTTAATAAAGGAATTAAATCAATATCCTTTTTTATACCAATTTTATCTCTAAATTTGATAATCCCATCAAAATAACCAACTTCAGTTTTTATGCCTTCATAAGTTAAAAAATACTTAACCTTTTCATCATCAATTTTTCTATTTAGTGTATCAATTCTCATAATATATAAATATATGATAACATAATTTATTATATATTTAAAAATAAGATTTAAAAAAAATATTAAGTTAATATAACCTATTAATACAACCTCTTCATATTTTATATATTAAAAATCATTTCTCACATCCCAATTAGCCTTCAAAACAAATATAAGAAAAATTGTAGTAATAATTATTCCAAATAAACCAACTAGATGATAAGACTTTGTTAAATCTTTTATTACACTAAAGAACCATGGTCCAATTGCACTACCTGCTACAACAATAGACATTGCAAATCCACTAATAGCTCCTAAGTGTTTTCTACCATATATTTTAGGCCAAGTTACAATGTTAAGCATTCCAAAGAGTCCATTTGCAATTCCAAAAGTTAGTATAATCAATAAATTAATTCCAGGAAGATTTAATAAAAAGAGAGACAGTGATACAAATATCAAAGAAGAAACATAGGTAATATAGATATATTTAATTGAAATTCTATCACTTAAATAGCTTGCTATAAATCTAGCTATTACAGAAATAATAGACATGGGTAAGAAAATTCTAACAGCTTCTTGTGCATTTAAACCTGTTTCTTTAAAAATAGAAACTACATGAAAAGTAAAAGCTGTATTAAATAAACTCCAATAACCTAAAGTTGCTAAAATAATCCAATACAAGGGTTCTTTTCTTGCTTCTTTTACACTCTTTTCTATACTAGCATCCATTGCACTTTTATTATTACTTAACTTTTTTTCTCTCATCCCTTGTTCAAGTTCAATACCATATTTATCAGGATCTGCTCTATATAATAAAATTACTACTGGTAAAAAAATAAATATCAAAAAAGAAGCAATAACAATTAAAGCTTTATCCCATTCAAAGATTAAAATCAATTTATGAAGTGGTTGAGGTGCATAAGAGAATCCAAAAGCAGTAATAAGTCCCATTATACCAACTGCAAAGCCACGTCTAGCTCCAAACCATTTGGCAACCATACCCTTTGATACTAAAGTAAGAACACCTTGACCAAAGAATCTTATTCCAAAAAAACCAATCGTTATTACAATAAATACAATTGCAATATGAGGTAAGTTTATATTATCTGACAAAAAAGATATTATTTTTTGAGAATTACCAAGTAATAATACAAAAATCCCTAGAAAGAAAGTAGAAACAGCTGCTACAAATCTTGCACCTAGTTTATCAAAATAAATTCCTGCATAAGGAATTAACAAACTACTAGCTAATGTTCCAATCATATAAGAAGTTGAGATTTGAACTCTAGAAATTGACAAATTATTAATATAGTAATCTGTAAATACAGATACTCCCATTGTTTGTCCTGGAACACTAGCAAGGATCCCAATAGATGCAACAAATAGTATTACCCATCCATAATAAAATGGTAAATTTGCAATACTGAAAAATTTTCTATTTTTCTTTTTCAGATTGTTATTATTTGACATGACTACTCCTGATAATAATACATTAGAAGCGAGTTTATCAATAAAAGAAATAAC
>CAZPTG010000139.1:0-6499 GCA_964589355.1 uncultured Spirochaetaceae bacterium | reverse complement strand
TTTATTGTTAAATTTATGATAGCACAATCCTTTTAATAGTTTTTTATTATTTCATATATGTTTTTAAAGATATTTTGCTAAATTGGTTTGAACTATTTCTTGAACTTTATCAATAATAGTGCTACATAAATTTTTATTCAGTCCAAAATCAAGTCCTACCTGCAACATATCTTTATTTGTTGGATTAAAGCCTTCGCCATTAATTGTTGTAGCGTGCTCTCCATTAAATGAATTACTATGAGTTAAATCATAAGCAGGGGATAATTTCCATTTATTATTATCATAGAGGAATGAAAAATTCTTACTGTGATCATCTCTATTGTGAGAGAATACATTAAAGCACATTAGAGTATACATTTGTTTAACTTGAGATATATCTTTTGTTAAATAGAATGTAAGTTTTAATAAATCAAGATAATCTAAATTAGGGAGTCTGTGGGAAGTTTCAAGTAAAGCAGAAGCTGAAGCCATATGTATTTTAGTATTATTTTTTCTATCAAATCTTTTTATTCCAAAATAACCTGAGCACCGATTTGATTTAAATAGTTTTACCTCAGGTATTTGAATATTACATTTTTTTGCACATAACAAGTATTCATATTCTTGTATTCCAATATCAGGTGAATCTTGAGAGTTAGGGAATTTAATTATCCAATCTTCTTTATCAATTGTTTTAAATATTTTTGCTCTAGTTCCACCGGAGGACCCTGCGTTTTTAAATAGATAATCAAGGCTATCTGTTTCTTGATTGTTTAAAATTAATTTACATTGCTCATTAATAGAATCTAAATCTTTTTCTTCAAGATTTTTTTTATAAATTATTTCAGTTGGGCTATATTCAAGGGCCCCTAATGTAGAATCTCCAATGATGGAAAGTCTATATAAAGGTGTGATTTTTTTATTATCAACTTTGTTTTGTTTTAATATTCTATCCATCAGGAGTCTTCCCCAGCCATCAGGTAAACTATCATTAAAAATACCAAATATTCCATCAAAAGGTTGAAAAGGTGGAGTATAAATTTTAGAAGATAAAGGAAGAGAGAAAGGGGAAATTGAAAAGCCATTAGTTATCCAGTTTTTATCATATTGAAAACTTGTTAAAAAATTTGAATAAACTAGAGTTCCAACTTTTTGATTATGATATATAACATTCAATTTATTGGTATTCATTTTATCATATCCTCAATATTAGTATAATATGGAGTAGTAAACAAATTTAATAAATCTTTTTCTAAATTTATAATTTGTGAAATTTTAATTAAACTTGATAATGATATATCTCCAGTTTGTTCAAATCTTTTAATGCTTCCTAAAGATACATCAGATAATAAAGCTAATTGCTTTTGAGAAATTTTATGCTCTTTTCTTCTTTTTTTAAAGTTTGAAGCTATTTTTTCTTTAATTTGGGGTTCTGTTAAAATTAAATTATTTAAGTCAATCATAGATAATATATTAGTTTTTTTTAGTAAAAAAGTCAATAAAAGATAATATATTAACTTTTTTATTGAATAATTAATTATAAATATATTTGTTAAAACAATTAAAGATTAAAAAAAGTTTGCATATGATGTTTTAATTGATACTATATATAAAAAGCACATTATTAGAAGAAGACATTTTAAAAAGAGCTTTGTATTTAATTATTTCAATCTTGATTTTTGTTACGAAGTTTATCATTTGTGAATCATAAAAAGGGCTTATTCTGTTTAAATATTTTTCTGTAGTTAAAAAAATTTAAGTATTATAAATAGATAAGTTTCTAAAATATTATCAATAGCTATATAATAAAACAAATATGTTGAGTAACAGAATCTTTTAGCAGATGAAAATTTTAATCAAAAGGTAATTAAAGAAAAGATCTTGGTTTTGCTGTGCTTTTTCTAATAACTAAATCACTTGTATATTTGATTCTCGTAACATTAGTTATTCCACCTTCATGGAAATTATTATTTTCGATTCGATTATTTAATAAAATTATAGCTTTCATTCCTCTTTGAATTATATAGTTTTCAACTGTAGTTAATCCTAAGCTTTTAAATTTAGATGGGAATATATTATCAAATCCACATACACTGATTGATTGAGGTATTTTTAGATTTGAATCTAAAATTGCATCCATTATTCCGTAAGTTAGCATATCGTTTATGCCAACTATTGCAGTAACTTCAGGATTATTTTCTAAGCATTTTTTAGCTAGCTTAAAACCTGTTTCATATTCAATATCTGGGGTATTAAGTTCTGTTGAGGATGCAATGTTTTTTGTATAAATTATTAATTTATCTTTTATATTTTGTTTTTCCATTTCTTTTATTATCCCATCTTTTCTTCTAATTCTAGCACTATGATAGGAATCTAAAGTTGTTGAGATATATGCAATTTTTTTATGACCAAGTTCAATTAAATGTTTAGCAACTTTTGTGCCTGCTTCAAAGTTATTTAAATCTATTGTATCAAAATCATAACTACCATGAAAATCTCCTATTGCTACTATTGGTATATTACTGCAATAATCAAAGACTTTGTTTGTAAGTTGAGGAATCATTGTAAAAATTATTCCAGATATTTTATTAATATTTGCTTGCTTTAGAGAATTTTTTTCTACTTCTATGTTCCAATAAGTATTAATTATTATTGTTTTAATTCCTAATTTTATTGCTTGCATTTCAACACCTTGTACGAGTGTTGCATAGTAAGGATTGTATATTGAGGGACAAATAATATAGATGCTTTTATTTGATTTAACTTTAGGCCCTTTTTCATATCCTAGCTCATTTGCAAGTTGAGTTACGTTATTTATTGTTTGTGTTGAAAAACGTGATAATTTTTTTTGAGATAAAATCATAGAGACAGATGCTGTTGATAAATTTGCTTTATCTGCAATTTCTTTTAAAGTTATTTTCTTTAATTTCATTTTTTACCTCTTTCTAAGCTGTAGATTAACAGAGAATTATATAAAAAGCAAATTTTAAACAAAATTTTAAACAAAATTTTATAATAAATTCCTTTCTAATAAGATTTTAAAGTGATAAATATTTGTTGACATTGTGAATTTGCAGACTTACAATATTTAAGGATTTGGTAAAAAATTTTTAAAATTTAAACAAATTCAGATTATACAAAAAGGAGTGTTGTATGAAAAAAATTTTAGTTTTATTACTTTTTGTCACATTAATTGCAAATAATGTATTTGCAAGTGGACAAGATGAAATGGCAATGGGAGAATCTGTTAGTGTTGATGAAAATGCACCTGTAACAATTCAATTTTGGCATGCTATGTCTGGAGATAGAATTGATTTAATTCAAGGTATTGTAGATAACTTTATGGAAGAAAATCCTAATGTAAGTGTAGAAGTACAATATGCAGGTGGTTATAATGATACTTTAAATAAAGTAAAATCTGCTTATAAAGCAGGAAATGCACCAGCTATTTTCCATAGTTATGAAATTGGTACTTTAGGATTAATAAACAGTGGTTTAATTTCTCCTGTTGATGAATTAGCTAATAAATATGATGAATCAATTGATTGGGATAATTATTTTGTACCTGTAGAAGGTTATTATGAATATCAAGGACAACATTATTCAATGCCTTTTAATTCATCTACTCCATTAATGTATTATAACAAAACTTTATTTGAAAGAGCCGGTTTAGATCCTAATGATCCACCTGAAACTTATGCTGAAGTAGTTGAAGCTGCAAAAGCATTAAAAGCTAGTGGTGTTGATAAACCTGTTACTTGGAATTTACATGGTTGGTATTTTGAAGAAATGATTGCTCTTCAAGATGCACCTTTTGCTAATAATGATAATGGTCGTGGCGCTGAATTACCTACAAAAGTATTATTTAATGATGAAGCTGGTAAAACTTTATTAGATTGGTGGGTTGGAATGTATAATGATGGCTTATTTAATGATGTAGGACCTGGTTGGTCTAATCATAGAGCTGCATTTGGTTCAGGAGAAGCTGCAATAGTATTATCTTCTTCCTCTGATGTTAACTTGTTAACAAAAGCTTTAAATGAAAAAGGTTGGGAATTAGGTACTGGTTTTATTCCTCATCCAGAAGGTGCTGATGGTGGTGTTGCTATTGGTGGTGGTTCTCTATGGGTTACTAATCAATTATCAAACGAACAACAATTAGCTGCTGTTAAATTAGTTAAATTTATTGCTAATGACGAATCTCAAAAAGCTTGGCATAAAGGAACAGGTTATTTCCCTGTAACTAAATCAGCTATGGATTCCCTAGATAGTGAAGGTTGGTTTGAAGAAAATCCTAATTATAAGACTGCTTTTGATCAATTATTAGTAAGTCCTGGTACTTTAAACACATCAGGTGCACTATTAGGTGTATTCCCAGAAACTAGAGAAATCGTTCAATCAGCTATTCAAGAATGTTATCAAGGTAAAGATACTCAAAAAGCACTTGATGAGGCTGCTGCTGAAGTAAATGAATTAATTACTGAATGGAATGAACTTATTCAACTATAACTTTATTTACTAGGTATTATATTATATAAGGAGGACACTTATGTCCTCCTTACGATTTGTTTTCAAATAGGAGGTTTGGATGAAGCAATCAGTTTTTCCCTCTAAAATATTACCGTATATTTTATTGTTACCAACGTTTATTATTCTTGTGATATTTTTATTCTATCCAGCTTTTGAAACTTTTAGGTTGTCATTTTATAAAGTTAATCCATATACCAATGCTACGAAGTTTGCAGGTCTCTATAACTTTAAAAAAGTGTTATTTAATCCTGATTATGGTCATAGTTTTGGTATTTCGATTTTATTTAGTCTTTTTGTAGTAATTCTAGGTATTGTTGTATCTTTAGCTCTTGCTGCTTTATTAAATCAAAACTTTAAAGGTGCAAAAATATATAGAACTTTAATGATATGGCCTTATGCTCTATCCCCTGCAATTGCTGGTGCTTTGTTTAACTTTCTTTTCAATCCTGCAAATGGGATTATATGTTTCTTCTCTAATAATTATACGTGGTTAACTAATGGCTCTAGTGCTTTTGTAGTTATAGCTATTGCTGCAACATGGAAAAATTTAGGATATAATGTAGTATTTTATCTTACAGCGCTTCGTAATGTTCCCTCGGATTCATTAGAAGCTGCAGCAATTGATGGAGCAGGACCTTTTAAACGGTTCTTTAAAATAACATTAGCTTTTGTATCCCCAACTACATTTTTCTTATTTGTTATGAATACTACTTATGCATATTTCGCTTCTTTTGGATTAATAGATGTATTAACAGAAGGCGGACCTGTAGATTCAACAAATATACTTATTTATCAACTTTACAAAGACTTCTTTGTAAATTCAAGAATTGGATATGCTGCAGCAGAAAGCTTAGTATTATTCTGTATCGTTGTTCTTATTACTGTAGTTCAATTTAGAACTACTGGTAAAAAAGTACACTATCAATAGGGGGTGTGAAATGATTGTTAAAAAAAGGACAATAATTTCTTTTCATGTTTTATCAATATTAGCTGTGTTTATTATTTGTTTACCAGTTCTTTTAGCTATAATTATTAGCTCTCAAACTGAAGTTCAAGTATTGTCTAATCCTCCTAAATTAACTTTTTCAAACAATTGGGTATCAAATTATTCAACTGCTTGGGATAGAATTGATCTTGGTAGAATGATGTTTAATTCTGGCTTTATTGCAATAATGGTAACTGTTGGTAAAATTATTATGAGTTTGTTAGCTGCTTTTGCTTTTACACATTTTAATTTTAAAGGTAAAAATATTTTATTCTTTATTATAATTGTAACATTATTACTTCCTGTTCCTGTTAGAATTGTTGCATTATTTGATGTAGTAAGAGGATTTGATTGGATTAATACATATGCTGGATTGATTGTTCCTTTCTGGGCTAGTGCCACTGGAACCTTCTTATTTATTCAGAGATTTAAAACTATTCCATCAGAATTAATTGATGCTTCAAAGATAGATGGTTGTAAACCTATGCAATACTTTTTTAGAGTATTATTACCACTTACAAAAAATACTATTGGAGCTCTTGTTGTAATTGAATTTATTTATATTTGGAATCAATATTTATGGCCATTAATGGCAACAAATACTGATAATATGAGAGTTGTTCAAATTGGTATAAAGATGTTAATGAATGCTGAATCATCAAATAACTGGGGAGTTATAATGGCAGGTGTAATTATTACAATTATTCCACCATTAGTTGTATTCTTCCTTCTTCAAGAAAGCTTTATGAGAGGTTTTGCCCTTCAAAGTGAAAAATAATAAAAAGTATTAAAAATTATTTACAGGACCTAGAGAAAAATATATTTTTTCTCTAGGTTTATATTGTAAATAAATATTATTGTTTTTTAACCAAAACTAATCTTTTTAAGATCAATATTTGATTAAGCTAATAATATTTTAGTATTTACTAGCGTTGTAGTTTTTTGATGAGTAGTTGTATGAATCAAAATATAATATTGAAACAAGAGTAAAAATGATAGAAAAAT
>CAZPTG010000138.1:0-6499 GCA_964589355.1 uncultured Spirochaetaceae bacterium | reverse complement strand
TTCTTAGAACACCATTATCTAAAACAGCTTTGATTTTGTCTTCATCTATATCCGATCCTATGGATAAAGTTCTTTCAAATTCTTTGCACATTCTTTCTTTAATAATATATCTCTTTTTATCTTTATCACAATTTTGGTATTTGCTTGATAATCTTAAAACATGTTTCTCTAATTTTATATTCATATCTTCAAGTTTAAAACCAGGCAACTCTACTTCAACTATATATTCATCTTTTGTTTCTTCAATATCCAAAGGAGGGTATTTACTTTGCATATTAGACCAATTTGTCCAAGTTCCATTTAAAATAGGGTTTGTATCATTATAATATAATCTCATTATTAATCCTCCAAAATTATTATTATTTTCTATATAAATACTTATGCAAATAACATGCCAAAAAATTTAAATATGTTTATAATTACTTATACTAATTAGACTTAACATATTTAAAATATATTTTATGCAATTTTTTACTATAGAATTATGAAAAAAAATTAATAAAATTAAAAATATTTTTTATGAAATTTTTTATTAAAAAATAAAAAAAAAAAAATTAATAAAATTAGAAATCTTGTATCTTTTTGACACAATAATAAAAAAACCTCATTATTTTAGGTTATATCGACTCATTATAAAAAAAACAATAAATTCTTTGTATAATTTAGAAACTATTTATTCCTTAATCTACTGCTATTACTTCAAAATCTCGAATAATAAAAACTAGTTTCTACAATTTTCATAAAAAAAGCATTTTCCTAGATAACGTATTCTCTCTTTTTGGACAAAATCGCTTTCATCATACTTGGACATTATCACCTCCTTTTAAGAAGTCAATAAATATTTTTTCACAATGTATTGACTTTTATTTTAAAAAACTGTAGTTTCACTATAGTAATTCGTCGCGAGGTGGAGAAGCAGGTATCTCGACGGGCTCATAACCCGTAGGTCGCAAGTTCGAGTCTTGCCCTCGCTATAAAAATGATGAATCATAGGACTAGTAAGTATACAAAGGTAGCTACTAGATCAGCAGTTCCTATACATCGAAGTTTTGGCAACTCGTTTAGCACCATCTGGGTAGCAAGTGGGTTGCCTTCATTTTCTTTAAATAATAATTCAAAAATAAATATTTTTATTTACAATATTTTATATTTAGTAAAAATAACGTTTACAAAAATTTAAAAATTTTTTAAAATGAACACCCATGATGAAAAAAGGTTTTGATAATCAAATGTATCTAGAAAAGCAAACTGAAGCTATTCTAGAGAGAATGCAAAAGTTTCATGGGAAACTCTATTTAGAATGTGGGGGAAAACTCTTATACGACTATCATGCGTCTAGAGTCCTACCTGGTTTTGATCCAAATGTAAAAATTGAAGTATTCAAAAAATTAAAAGACAAAATTGATGTTATTATATGTATTTATGCAGGAGACATCGAAAGAAAAAAAATTAGAGGTGATTTTGGCATTACATATGATGTCGACACTCTAAAAATGATTGATGACTTTAGTAACTATGGATTAAATGTAAAAGCTGTTGTTATTACTAGATATGAAGAACAGCCCTCTGCTACTCAATTTAAACAATTATTAGAAAGAAGAGGAATATCTGTTTATACTCATAAAAAGACAAAAGGCTATCCAACAGATATCGATCTAATTGTTAGTAAAGACGGATATGGAGCTAACCCATATATCGAAACTGATAAAGAAATAGTAATTGTTACAGCTCCAGGTCCTGGAAGTGGTAAATTAGCTACTTGTTTATCTCAACTATATCATGATTATAATAAAGGTATAGAATCTGGATATGCAAAGTTTGAAACTTTTCCTGTATGGGACTTGCCTTTAAAGCATTTGACTAATGTTGCATATGAAGCTGCAACAGCTGATTTAGGTGATGTGAATCTTGTTGATCATTTTCATCTTGAAGAATATAAAGAAACTGCAATTAACTATAATAGGGATTTAGAAGCGTTTCCTTTATTAAAAAGAATTATCGAAAAAATAATTGGCGAAGAATCATTTTACAAATCTCCAACAGATATGGGAGTTAATAGAATTTCTGCGGGGATTATTAATGATAACAATTGTAAAGAAGCTTCTAAACAAGAAATTATTAGACGCTATTATAGAACATCATGTGAATATGCTATGGGTTTTGGAACCTCAGAAGCTGTAGATAAAGTAATACTATTGATGGAAAATAATAATATTAAAGTATCTGATAGAAAAGTAGTAACATATTCAGAAAAAAAACGAAAAGAAGGATTAGAATCTAATAAAGGTTACAACGGAATTGTTTCTGCTGCAGCACTTGAATTATCTAATTCTGAGATTGTTTGTGGTTTAAATTCTCCTCTTTTACATGCATCTTCTGCTTTAGTATTAAATGCAATTAAAAATTTAGCAAAAATACCAGATAATATTGATTTAATACCTAAAAATATTATTGAATCTATTAGAAATATGAAAAAAGAATTATTAAACGCTGATAGAGTTAGTTTAGATGTGGATGAAGTATTAATAGCTTTAGCTGTTTCAGCAGCTAGTAACCCAGCAGCTGAAGCCGGAATGAAACAATTAAACAAATTAAAAGAGAGTGATGCTCATTTAACACATATTCCATCAAATGGAGATGAAGCTGGACTTCGTAAACTTGGAATTAATGTTACGAGCAATCCTAAATATGCTACTAAACAGTTATTCAATAATTAGATTATAGTTTCAAAGAGTATATTGATATACTCTTTGAATTATTATTTTAACATCTTTTTAATTTCTTTAATAATTACTTTTGTTTCTATTGGTTTTGAAATATGAGAATTCATACCTACAGCTAGACATTTTTCTATATCTTGTGCAAAAACATTTGCCGTCATAGCAATAATGGGAACACTTGTTGCATCAGATCTATCCAATTTTCTAATTATTTTTGTTGCTTCAAAGCCATCAATATTAGGCATTTGAACATCCATAAATATAATATCAAAATAATCTTGACTAGACTTTTCAAATATTTCAATCCCCTCTTTCCCATCTTTAGCACAAACAACATTTGCTCCAAGACTAGAGATAAGCTTTTTAGCAACCAATGCATTTATTGGATGATCTTCAAATAATAATATATTTAAATTAGTTAAAACATTAGTATCAACATTTAAAGAGGATTTTTTTTTCCCTACTTCACTTTTATTAACTCGATTTAAAGGAATATCAATAATAAATGTAGTCCCTCTATTTTTTTTACTGTCTACTTTAATTACACCATTTAAAGAATCTACTAAACCTTTTGTAATGGATAAACCTAATCCTGTTCCTTCAACACCACCTTTTGCGGCATTCCCAGTACGATAAAAAGAATCAAAAATCTTTAATAAATTTTCATCATCAATCCCAAAACCTGAATCAGAAATTGTTATTCGAATTAAATTATTGTTATAAATATCTTTTATTTTATCATCAACATAAATTTTTATATAACCACCTTCAGGTGTAAATTTAATTGCATTATTTGTTATATTTTCAACAATTCTAGAAATTGCTAACTCATCACCTAATATTTTAGGATTTATATTATTGTTTTCAAAAATTAAATTTATTTTCTTTTTATGGGCTATTGAATAAAGTCTATCAGTAACTTTATTAATTACTATTAATAGATCAATTGGCTCATTTCTTACAATATGTTTTCCACTCTCTATTGCACTCATTTCCAATATTTCATTAATTAATGATAATAAATGATTAGAGGAATTTTTTATTATCTTAAAACTTTCTACTAATTGTTTTTCATTCTTTAAATCTTTTAATGCTAAATCTGTCATTCCGGTAATAGCATTAATGGGAGTTCTAATGTCGTGACTCATTGCAGAGAGAAATGTGGTTTTTGCTTTATTTGCTTGATTTGCTCGCTCTAAGGCTTTAGATAAAGTCTTTGCCTTTTTATTATCAGCAATAGTTAATGCAGTTATATCTGAACAAGCTACAATAACCGTATCTTCTGTTTCTTCTATTTTATAAATATTAATTTTTTTTCTTATATAATTATCATTTTCACTATATTCAATATAATCTTCAAAAAAATAATTATCTCTCATACACTTTGTAATTTGTTCTATATATTCTTCTTCGCTCGGCACATACAAATCCCCTCGTCTGTAAATTAAATTAATAAATTCTTTTATAGTACAGATATACCTTGTTTTATTTTTTTTTGGTGCGAATTTTGGATTAATTACTAAATTACATATTTTAGATGTTAGATTGACTCTAACTATAAAATCAAAATGTTTTTCTACAATATAATCTAATATTTGATTTGTTTGGATTTCATTTGTAGCGTCTTTTATTGCATGAAAAGCAATAATTTCATCATTTACTGGATTTTTAACTAATGAAATTGTTTTTTTTACCCACAAATTATGAGCGTTAAAAGAATAACAAACTATATATTCAAAAGAAGTTTTTCCATTATGATAATATTTTATTAAATTATTAGTATCAAAATAATCATCATCAAACTTTTTATTATAATCTCCAATTCTACAATCTTTTGAAAACTGATACAAAGAATTTGCTGTTTTATAAATTGTATAATCAGTATCTTCTCTTGTTGAAATGATTTTATCAATTTTATTTTGAGATAAATTAATTATAAATGAAACCAAAGTACCTGAAGCTTCATATTCAAACTGCTCAGATAAATTAATATATTTTTTCATCGATGTCATATCTTCAGAAACATCTTGAATTGTAATCAATATTTTTTTAGATTCTTTTTTGCCATTAATTAAGCTGTTTTTTAGTTTGCACCATCTATAATCTTCATTTCTTTTCAGCTTTAATCTAACACAAAAATTATCACTTGAAGCACATTCAATACAGTTATCAATTTCATCAAAAAACAAATCCAAATCAGAGGGGTGAATAATATTAAAATTGCTAACATGCAATTTAAAATTAATAATGAAATTAGTTTCAAAGCCTATATTTTCTTTATATTTATTATCAACAAGTAAAGAATCTCTATCCACTAAATAGGTCCAATAAAAAGCATTTAAGCTTTTTATTGCAAGATCTAGTTTTTTTGTATTTTCAACTAAAGTTTTTGAAATTCTTTTTTTAGAAGAAATATCATTAATAATTCTTATAAGAACTTTTTTCCCTAACCATTCGATTTCTTTTTCTTTTATCTCAAAATAAATACCAACATCACATTTTATTTCATATACATTTTCTTCTTTATCTTTTTTATTATCTTCTAAGTTCAAATTATTTAATGAATTTGGCAAAGTATTAAGTTTATTATATTTTTCTAGAAATGTATTTGCCATATCATTTTTATAAATTAAGTTATTATCTTTTTGAATTACAACAATTGCTGAACTCATATAATTTAATATATCTTTATTTAATTTAACTTCATAATTTTCACCTAATACAAAAAGAGTTAATATGGGATTAGCTTTACTATCATAAGTTTTCTTTAGTTTAAACAAATAAGCTTTAACGCTTTTATCTTTATTTATTACTTCAAATGTTGTTGAATAAGGTCTATCAAGATCAATTGCTTTTTCAATTTCTTCTAATACAATTTTTCTCTTATTTTCTGTAAAGAATTCAAAAATATCATTATAAAAAATATTTGCAAATTCTTTTCTTGAATACCCAAAAAAATTAGGCAACTTATAAGAGAAAGATATTGGTATTATTTTAGAATTTTTTATTTGCAAACTGCAATATCCACCATCAATATAATTAATTAATTTTTCTCTCTCAATATCCATTTCCTTATTTATTTCAAGAATTTCAAGATCTTCATCATTAAGATTGCTTTTTGAAGAAGAGTTAGTTATATTTTTTGCTTTTTCAATATAGATTTTTGCAATTTCAATTTTGCCATCATATGAATTACACATTAATGTTATTGGAATTTTATACTTATTTTTCAAATATAATATAGTACAAAAAATACCCTGATTTTGATCAGTTTTATAAGCATTAATATCTAATATTTGATAAGAAATATATTTTTTGTCATTTAATATATAATCTATAATTACTTCACTATTATAAATTTTTTTTGAGTTTTCTTCATCAATTAAAACTGCTTTTGGAGATAACTTATGATAACAAGAATTTACCTCTTTTAAGATAAAACAATTGCTTACAAATTCGATGCATATTGATTTAATATCTTCTATATCTAGATAATATATCATAACAGTTTCCCCAATTTTTCTTAATTAATAAATAATTATAAAATTCATTATAAAGGGTAATATATAATTTAGCAAATTTAAATAATTTAATTTTTTGTTAGAAAAAAAATCACAATTCTCATTATTTTTGATTCTTTTTGTTAAATTCATTATATAAAAATTATTATAGGAGATTATTTTACTTTTTTTCATATTCTTTGATATAATACGAAAGAGGGAAGCAATGGATCAAAAAACATTAAAAAACAAACTAATACTTTTAGCTAATGAAAAGCA
>CAZPTG010000137.1:0-6530 GCA_964589355.1 uncultured Spirochaetaceae bacterium | reverse complement strand
ATTACTTAATAATATAAAGTAATGCATTTTTTTTATCAAAATATATCTCATAATTCAAGTTTTTTTCAATTTAATAAATTGGAATTGTTAATTAATTATATCTTTGTTTTATTTTGGCATAGGACTTGCTTATATAAAATCAAGGAGGTTGGAAGATTTTCTTCCAATAAATATATGATTAAGGAAAACAATAATTTATGTAAAACAAACGAATTAAATCATTTGTATGAAAAAGCCGCTAAGGAAGACTTTTTTGGGGAAAACATGCATATTTTAATTGAAAAATGTAAACTCTGCTTATATTACTACCCACTTCAATTAAAATTATTAAAAGAAGATACGATTTCTGATTTTTTTATCATTAATCAAGTAAAAATAAGGAATACTATATGCAATTTTAATTGTAGTAATATTCCTTTTAAAACATATTATCTAAATTATATTAAAATATGTGTTAAATATTATAAATTGAAGATAAATCATGATTATTTATACAATAATATAATTTTAGAAGTTTTAGTAAAAAATAGTGATTCTTTTGAAAAAGAGACTATCTTTGAAGACAATTCAAAAATACCTACAACTATTGCAAAATATAAATATAAAACAGTAGAAGAAGATCAAAATTTTTATATCGAAAACATTAGCGAATTAAACTCTAATGACAATTTTCAGGATTTATATAATGAAATAGTCTATAAAAAAAATGATGATCAATATTGTCAAAAATATCAATTCTTAAATGAATTAAAAAATAAATTAAATAAAAAATCTACTAGAAAAAATATATTACTTTTATTGTTAACAATGCCAGATGCAATATTAGATAATTATGTAGAAGAAGTATCATATATATTCTCTATCGAAGAAAAAAAAGTAATTACAATATTTAATTTTTCTAGTGAATTATTGATTGCAAAAAAAACAAGATTTGAAAAATATTCAAATCTCAACAATAAACATTATAAAAATTATTTATTAAATAATTATAAACTTACTTCTCAATTTTATAATAAAAGCATAATACAAACTTCAATCAATTGGGATAAAAAGGCAATGGATAAAAATGCTCAAAAAATAAGAAAAACTTTAAATATGCATGTCTCACAAAGAACATTGGCTAGAGAATTAAATATAAATAAAGGAACTGTAGCATCATCCATTAGTGCTGCAAAAAAATTATTATCTGAGAAAATAAAAACTAGTTGAAATTGTATTTATTTTAGACATATGTGTAATTGCTTTTGCAAAAAGAATAACACAACTACACATATGCTAATAACATGTTCTAAATTTAATAACTACAAATATATACTAAAAAAAATCAACATTAGCTCTATCATTACATAATATTAAATGTTTCACTAAATGAAGGATGCGGCAGAACATTTTCTTTTATATCTTTGTATGTTAATTTTTGATTTAAAGCATTTACAAATATAGATATCATATCACTTGATTTTGGACACATGAGAGTGACTCCTTTCAAGTAATATCTGCTATCAAAAATTAATTTAAAGAAACCTCTATTCTCATTTTCTATTATAGCTTTAGGATTTGAAACTAAATCTTGTTTAATAATTATATCATTTGAAGTGGCGTCCTCTCCAACAATAGAAATCTCATTATCACAATATATACATTTTGGAATATTTTTTAAATTATAAATAGGATTTAATTTAAATATTGTATATACAACATTATTAGCACATGAAGATGCATAATGAGCTAATTGATAATCTTTTATACAATCTCCGACTGCATAAATATTATCAATATTTGTTTGAAATTTATCATTAACTTTTATAAAAGAATCATTTTTTTCTACTATATTATTTATATCAAAATCTTTAATATTAGGCTTTCTCCCAACACAAGAAATTGAAAAATCACATTTATATTCTTTATTATTACATATAACTTTGTTTTCAAAAATTTTATCTATTTTTGCACTTGTTATGATATCTACTTTCCCTTTTTTTAATTCTTTCTTTAATAATGAAACTGCATCTTTATCAATATTAGAAAGGATCTCTTCTTTTGCTTCAAGTATTGTAGTTTTAATACCTAAATGCATCAAAATTGTAGCAAATTCAACTCCAATTACACCACCACCAATGATAATCACATTTTCAACTTTAGTTAAATCTTTTTCTAAAAACTCTCTAGAAGAAATACAATTATTAAATCCATCAATTAACAGATTTATTTCATTCGCACCCACTGCAATTAATATATATTTAGCCTTAATTTCATTATCACCAATTTTTACAGTATTTTTGTTAATTAATTTTGCTTCATCATAAATTAAATCAACACCATCTTTTTTTAATAAATACTCAACTCCTCTTACTAATCTATTTACTGTCTTTTTTTTATTTGTAAGAACTTTTGAATAATCATTTTTTATTAAATCAATATCTAAACCATATTTTTTTAAATCAAGGATTTCTTTATATTTTTTTGTTTGAAACAGTAATGACTTTGTGGGAATACAACCATAATTTAAACACGTTCCCCCTAGCTTATGTTTTTCAACAAGTAAAACAGATTTGTTTAATTTACGAGCTTTTAATGCAGCTTCATACCCCGCAGGTCCTGCTCCTATCACAATTAAATCATACATAAGTTTTCCTCTAATAAATTTATTACATCTTTTTCTATTACTTTATTACTTAATTTAATTTGACAAAGTAATTTTGAATTTAATTTTTTATTTATAAGACATCTTTTGATTTCGTCTATTATATTTAAATCCATAATATCTGAATTAATATCAATTTGAGTAATTACATTGTTTGAAATTTTTAAATACATATCTATTAAACCATAATCAAATCTTTTGTTAATTCTTTGACCTTTTGTATCTAATCTATATAACCAAGTATTACTTTTATATTTTTCAAATAAAAAATTATCCATCTCCTTTTTTTTATAAAGGGGCAGCTTAAATTCTTCACTTATTGCGATTTTTAATGACTCTTTTATTTTTTCAACACTAATAGAATTATTAAAAGATGATAAATTAGAAACCCTTTGAGAGTGGCTTTTTACACCATGAGTTTTAAGTTTACTATCATCTTTTTTCAAATATTTTGAAAGATTTTTTAAATTAGCATTTACTAATAAAGTCCCATGATGTAATGAAAATTTTTCCTTATTTAAATATGCTTGGCCACTAATTTTATTTCCATTTACTAATAAATCATTTCTACCACTAAAATATGCTTCAATACCATGATAAGATAAAGCTTTTTTAATTACGTTTAGATTTTTCTCTATATCAAAAAAACCTTTTGAATAAATAAAGGTATAATTAAGATTTCCTAAATCATGAAAAACAGCTCCACCCCCTGAGGATCTACGAGCTAAATAAACATTATCCTTCTTCATTAAATCAATATTACACTGTTGTTTTGCACTTTGATTTTTACCAATAACAACTGTATTTTCATTTTGCCAAAGATAGAAATATAAAATATTTTCACAAGCTTTATTTAATAAATCTTCTTCTAAAGAAAGATTTACATATGGATTATAACTATCACTTTCTATATATACTATTTTATTTAAACTCATATTTTACTATTGGTTTCCTTGCAGCTTTAACTTCATCTAAACGACTAATTTCTGTAGAAAAGGGAGTATTATTAAAGTTTATTGAATTATTTTTTATCTCATCTACTATCAAAATCAAATTATTTATCACAGTATCTAATGTTTGTTTTGATTCAGTTTCAGTAGGTTCAATCATTAAAGCTTCATGAACAATTAAAGGGAAATACATTGTAGGTGGATGCATTTTATAATCAATCATTCTCTTGCACACATCAATGGCTTTAACACCATATTTTTCTTTAAATTCACTTAAATCTAAAACAAATTCATGCATACATATTTTATCAAATGCAACATTATAATAATCTTTTAATTTTACTCTCATATAATTAGCATTTAACAATGCAATTTCACTTGCTTCTCTAAGTCCATCACATCCTAAATGTTTTATATAAGATAATGCCTTTACTAAAACTAAGAAATTACCATAAAAAGCAGTTACTTTTCCTATAGAATGCTTATTTTCTTTAAAAACAAATTTATTCTTTTCTTTTTCAACAATTGGATTAGGCAAAAAATCAGATAAAAACTTTTTGCATCCTAAAGCCCCAACCCCAGGACCACCTCCACCATGAGGGGTAGAAAAAGTTTTATGCAAATTTAAATGAACACAATCAAAGCCCATATCACCTGGTCTACAAATTCCCATAATTGCATTAAGATTTGCTCCATCATAATAACAAAGAGCGCCATAGGAGTGAACCTTTTTAGTAATCTCTAAAATACCCGGATCATATAAACCTAACGTATTTGGATTTGTTAACATAAGTGCTGCAACACTATCATCTAATACTTTATCAAGCTCATCTAAATCAACTATGCCCTCTTTAGTTTCTATTGATATAACTTCAAAACCATTCATACTAGCACTTGCTGGATTAGTACCATGAGCACTATCAGGGATTATAACTTTAACTCTTTTATTATCACCTCTTTGCATATGATAAGTTTTTATCATCAAAAGCCCTGTAAATTCACCTTGGGCTCCTGCCCCTGGCTGAAAGACCATTTTATCCATACCTGTTAATTCACATAACGCTTTATCACTTTGATAAATAACTTCAAGAGATCCTTGAATATCATCTACATCACTATTTGGTGATATAGATGTAAAACCTTTGAAAGAAGCTATTTTTTCATTTAATTTAGGATTATATTTCATTGTACAAGAACCAAGAGGGTAAAAGCCATCATCTACTCCAAAGGATTTTTTTGATAAACTTGTATAATGTCTCACTAAATCTATTTCAGATATTTCAACTAAATTAATTGAAGATTGTCTTAATAGATTTTTATCTATTTCTCTATCTTCAATATCTGTTTTAAAAAGTTGTGTACATCTATGATTTTCAATAGATTTTTCAAAAATTAACATATTCTTAATACCTCTTCACAGATTTTTACAAAATCATCAATCTCTTTTTTTGTGTTAGCTTCAGTAAGGCAAACTAACATTTCATTTTTACTTAATTTATAAGGACCTTGTATTTTTCTTTTTTTTAAATAACTATTAATTTCATCAACATCTCTATCAGAAATAATTACAAATTCATTAAAAAATTCTCCATCATACTTATTTCTTATACCAGGTATTTTCTCTAATTGCTCAAAGGCATAATGAGCATTATTAAAACATCTCCTAGCTATTTCTTTTATACCTTTTTTCCCCATAGCAGCCATATATATGGAACATCTGAGTGCACTTAAAGCTTGATTTGAGCAAATACTAGATGTGGCTTTTTCACGTCTTATATGTTGCTCTCTAGCTTGAAGAGTTAATACATATGAAACTTTATTATTTCTATCAGTAGTTTGACCTACAATTCTACCGGGCATTTTCCTTAAATACTTTTTTGAAGTAGCTATATAGCCTAAATATGGACCACCAAAAGCTTGATCTAATCCTAATGGTTGAGCCTCACCGCATACAATATCAATTCCACATTCTCTAGGTGTTTTTAATAAACCCATAGATATAGGATTAACTATCTCAATTGGTTCAACCTTTTTTGTTTTTACAATCTCACTTATATAGCTAGCATCTTCTATTAGCCCAAAAAAATTTGGACTTTGAAAAATAAAAGAACTTACATTTTCTAAATTACTTTCTTTTAATTTTTTTATTGAGGTTTTACCATTTTCCAAAGGAATTTCTTCAATAATAATATTTCTCGCAAAAGCATAGGTTTTTATACTTTGAAGATATCGAGGATTAATTGCTTTAGAAACTAAAACTTTTTTCTTTCCTCTAGCTAAACTCAATACCATTGCCTCAGCTACTGCACTAGCTCCATCATAGATTGAAGAATTAGTAACATCCATATCAAATAAGTCACATATTTCACTTTGATATTCAAATATAGCTTGCAAATAACCTTGAGATAACTCAGCTTGATAAGGGGTATAAGAAGTTACAAAACCACTTAAAGAACTTAAATAATTTATTACTTCAGGAATTAAATGTTTATAGCTACCAGCTCCTCTAAAAGTTGATTTATATAATGTATTTTTTTCACTATAGCTTTCCATTTCATTTAAAACTTCAAACTCACTTTTTCCTTTTTCTAAATTTAAAGGTTTTTTTAACATTACATCTTTTGGGATATGAGAAAATAAATCTTCAATACAATTAATATTAATATCTTCTAACATCTTATTCTTTTCTTTAGAACTAATAACAACATAACTCATAAATTAAGCCTCAAATAATTTTTCATATTCATCTTTTTTCATTAATTTTTTGCTATCACTTATATTAGTAATTTTGCAAATCCAAGTATTTTCAGGATCTTCATTAATTAATTGAGGACTATCTATAACATCTTCATTTATTTGCGAAATACTACCTTTTAATGGAGAATAGAAATCAGAAACGGCCTTTACACTTTCGATATCGCCTAATAAATCATTTG